>MGHI01000046.1 GCA_001793155.1 Candidatus Woesebacteria bacterium RIFCSPLOWO2_01_FULL_39_61 | reverse complement strand
TATTAAAAGGTCTATGCAAGAAAAGAGGCTTCGGTGGTACTCAAGGCCTGAACAGGTTATAACAGCTTTATATTAACTACGAACCATTTTTAATCTTTCCAGGAGTGTGCAGCTATATCACTACTGGAAAGTATTTATTTTATTTAACGTAGGAATAAACAGCACTTTCATAATCGTCGTAGATCTTTCTTAATTTTGAGTCTGACTCAAAATTAAATAACTTTTTTCTTTCTGTCTCGTCTTTATGTACTATTAGATAATCAACCCCCAGATCGCGCAAGCGTTGATCCAATATGTTATTCGGAAGATCGCTTTTTATGTCCGACAAAAGCTTCCCTCTCTCCGGTGGCATAAAACCACTGGCCCCATTGATCAAGTATTTATGGTGTTTAAGACTGTATACCATGCGATACATTTCCAGAGAGTAGTTATCATCGATCCAAGTGTAGGGCGGATACTCTAGAATCACTTTCCCCGGTTGATTTTCCAGCCAGGAATAGACTTTAGGGTAACTACTTGGAGCGGGAAATTCATGAGTTTTATCTACCTGCTTTCCTCCAATAATTGAAAGAGTAAAAAAAATCAAACCGACTAGAAGCTTTTTACTTTTGGGAAGAAAAGTTAAAGAAATTGCAACAATCATCGCCATTGCAAAAAAACTGATTCCAAAAAAACGATCAACGCTTCGTAAAGCCGAGAAACCGGGAATAAGGTAATAAAATAGTGTATAGGGTAAGGGTATAAAATATTTACCGAAAAACTTGTGAGTAGCACCATTCCACTTCAAAACCGGTCCCAAGGCAAGTATTAAACCGAGCAGCAAAAGTATAATAGGAAGCCTTAGCTTTTTGTTTTTTAGGAAATTTTTTCTAAGAATTACCAGAGATAGAATAAAATTGATATAAATTCCTAAACTGAAATTGCTTTCCCAAATATCATTAAAACTCATAGAAAAATGCGAAACAGTCCTAATTGATGTTAACTGCCCAAACCCCCTGACGATATCAAGATAAGCAAAGAATATCGGGGAAGCTAAAACAAAGATGGCTGGTGTTATAAAAAGAATATGCCTGAGCTGTTTTTTTAAATACTTAAATTCAGGGGTTAGTACCAAGAATCCGAAAAGAATAATCCAGAAGGCTTGATAGAAACTTTCCCAAAGCTGGATGATAAAAAATAAGGCAGCAAGGTATAAATATTTTACCTTTTTACCGTCTTTGTAAAGCCACAGGAGATAAGCAGAAATTAACCACCAATGCATCATAAAAACGTGTATATGAGCAATTGATTGCATATGAAATTTGGAAAGTAGCAGTGATAATGATCCGATTACCGAAGCCCAAGCGTTTTGCGTGATTTTTTTGAACAAAAGATAAAGAAAACTTGCCGATAGAAACTGGGTTAAAATTATGACGGAGTTATAAGCAGCAAAGGGAGATTCTGTTAATTTAACAGGTAAATAACCGATTACTGCTGAAGGTACTGCTAAATTAGTATAAGCCAGTGTATGTTTGTAGGGATAAAAAATATTAGTCTCAAAAATATTTTCCAGATTATTGGGGATTTTTTGAATCGTTTGGTTTATTTGCCAAGTGATTAGTCCGTCATCTCCCGCCTTAAAGTAGGAAGTAGCCGGTTTTAGAATTATCGGAAAAATGCTCCATAATGAAACTGATATAAGGACAAGGTAAGGAATGTATTTACTAGCCTTTTTAATAAAAGCATTTTTAGTTAAATTTACAAACTTCTTCATTAAGCTAAGTATAATATACGATTATGAAGTTTCTTGATAACGACCCTTATACAAAATTTGCAGCAATATCAACGGGTTATAATTTGAGGTACTAAAGAACTTAAGCGAGAAGTAATAAACCAATAAAACTTAATACAGCTCCAGCTATTTTTTTAGATAAGCTCTCTCTTTCTTTAAGAAACAAGGCAGAAAGGATTACCGTAATAATCACAGAAGTGAGGTTGGCTGAAGCAACCCGGGAAGAGTTGTTGGAGATTTGTAAGGCAGCGAAGAATGAAATTGCAGAAAAAGCATATATAACGGAAAGTAATAGCACCTTCTTCAGAACCGTTTTGCCGAGAAATAGTTTTAGGTGTTTTAATTCTTTGGGGTAAATTACAGTCATCAAAAAGAAAGGAGCGATAAACGCTAAAGTTATATAAGGGTATATGTTAAAAGATTTTAGTAAGTATCTATCGTTTGTATTTGCTAACCCAAATGCTAAAGCTCCTAGTAGGGCAAATAAACTTCCTTTATCCAGTGAGAATTTGGAAGATTTTAGGTTTATTAGAACTACTCCTGAGAAAATAAGTAACGCTCCCAAAAACTGACTTCCTGTTAGAAATTCTTTTAAGAGTAATGATGAAGCAAAAACAGTAAAGAAAGCACGGGTAGCAAAAACTATTGTAAACTTCGAGGCTTCAGTTAGTTTTAATGACTTAAAAATAAACACATTTGCGAATGCGTAAAGAAAAGTCATTAAAAGTAAGTTCCAGAAAAGTGGCGTAAGGTTGGAAGGTAAAGACATATCTGCAAAAAGAGACCCAGTTATTCCGATAACGATTCCTACAAGGAGCTGAAAGAACATCGAATAAGCAATCGGTTGGCTTTCATTTTCTTTAAGAATAACTCTTTGAAGAAGAACTGAAATCGAATAAAGGATAACGCTGACTAAAATCAAAAACTGCCAACTCATACAATTGAAGTATATCAAAAACCTATCTAATCTTTAGTACAAGATACTTATAAGTTGGAATTATTGCGGGCTCAAGTTGACTATATCAGGAATTTTTACTTAACTGCTGATTCTAGAAATTCCAGTCTCAATTTATCTGAATCCAATTTAGCTGATATACCTAACGGCATAGGGATTTGAACAGTTTTGTGACCGAAATCAACATCGGCAAGAATTGGGAAATCATAATCTTTTAAGTTATGTAAAACTATCTCTTTCAAAGAAGGCTCTTCAAGATTTCCGTGTGATGTTTTTTTAATATCAATCAACTTGCCAATTATCATTCCAGATATCACATCAAATAAGCCAATATATTTAAGGTGTGTCAATACTCTCTCAATTCTATAAGAATGTGAATTGTCAAGTTCCCAGAAGAATAGTGCACCTTTAAGATCAGTAACTTTAGGAAAGTATGGTGTCCCTACCAACGAATCAAGCATACTTAAATTACCACCAAAAAGAAATCCTTCGGCAATCCCTGTTTTCCAGGAGCTCCATTGAGTAATAGGTTGAATTAAACCTAAGGGCTCAGACTTAACTAAAACTTTTTTAAAATAGTCTTTACCTTCACCTTTATCTTGAGGTTGAAGATAATTCCAAACCCAGCCTAGCTCGTAGGTTAACAGTCCCATATGGAAACCAACCAGATGCGATTTGGTAAAGAAAGCACTATGAAGATTTGTAATATTACTAAATCCTATAAAAGGCTTGGGATTATTTTTAATGAGTTTATAGTCTAAGAGCTCGAGAACAGTAATGCAGTCATTACCTCCGTCGTGTGCAATTATCGCCTTTACTTCAGGATCTTGAAACATCGAATTAATATCATCAGCTCTTTCTTTGGGAGTTCCAGCTCTCCACCATTCAACTGCTTTTAAGTTCTTTGATTCTTTTATCCTAAAACCCATTTCTAATAATTCGTTCTTACCTTTTAAAAAGTGCTGGTAATAATCACTATTTTTGTCTTTCGGGAACGGATGAGAGGGTGCAACTATTCCAATAATGTCTCCGAAGTTAAGTCGTGAAGGTATTATAACTTGCATTGTGTCAGTATAACTCAACTTTAAGTTTATTTTAAGTTTTAAAGATCTATGTAAGTGTTTTTTAAACCTCTCAATTTAAAGATAGTTGGAGAATGTCGGTGACACTTGAAGATACTCTGCGGGGTTGACGGGACTCGAACCCGCGACCTTCCGCGTGACAGGCGGACGCTCTAGCCGAACTGAGCTACAACCCCTGATTTTTTCTAACTTTTTTCAAAAGACAGTTAGGTTAAGAAAACCTAAAAACATAGAACCTCAAAACAAACGCATTATAAACTAAAATTGTTCTGCCAACAAGCTTCATGATATTATACTTTTGAATTCATGCGAACGCGCAAGGATATGACCAATAATGAGATAGCCGAACTTCTAAGGGCAGTTGCTGCTTCATACGAAATTAACGACCAGCAGAAAAATAAATTCAGAATTATTGCGTATGAAAGAGCCGCTGATGCAGTTGAGCACGCTTCAAGCGAGCTAAAGGATCTTTGGGATGAGAGAAAACTAGATGAGGTTCCCGGCATAGGCCAAAGTATTGCCGAGCATCTTGACGAGCTTTTTAGATCAGGCAAATCAAAACACTTTGAAGAAGTGATGAAAGGCCTTCCCTCCCAGATGTTTGCACTAATGACAGTATCTGGAATCGGTGCCAAGACAGCGTTTAAATTAGTTAAAACTTTCAAGTCTGATATTTCTCAAAAAGATCCAATTGGGGATTTGGAAAAGATTGCAAGGGAAGGGAAAATAGCTAAGTTGGAGGGTTTTGGTGAAGATTCAGAGAAGGCAATATTAAATTCAATTAAAGAAATTAAGGGTCGTGAAGTTAGGCTTCTGCTTCCGTATGCTTCCAAAATTGCATATGGAATACTTGAGTGGATGAGACAATCGAAGGAAGTCAAAAGAGCAGATGTTCTGGGCAGCCTGAGGCGAAAAGCTTCAACGGTAGGGGATATTGATATTTCCGTCTCCTCAGAAAAGCCGGGCTCTGCTATTGTGCATTTTACTCAATATCCCCATGCGACAAGAATATTGGAAAAAGGTGAAAGAACTGCTGCTATCATTGTGCCCGGAAACAAACAAGTTGATTTAATGGTAGAAAAACCTGAAAGTTACGGTTCGCTTTTACAGCATTTCACCGGAAGTAAGCATCATAATATTTCCCTTCGGGAGTACGCGCTTAAAAAAGGTCTCTCGGTTTCGGATTATGGAATATATGTATTGGATAAAGATAGAAAGAGAAAAGAGCTTAAAAAATTTGATACAGAAGAAAAATTTTATCTGTTTCTAGGAATGGACTTCATACCCCCAGAACTACGCGAAGGTACTGGCGAGATCGATGCTGCCGTTCTTAATAAATTACCGAAGTTAGTTGAGCTTTCTGACGTTAATTCTGACTTACAAATTCACTCCAACTTTGATATAGAAACGAGTCACGACCTTGGACAATCTGGCATGCGGGAAATTGTTGATAAAGCAAATAAATTAAACTACGAATATATTGCATTTACAGAACATAACCCGAGTCATAGCAGACATAGCAAAAAACAAATAATTGACATATTAAAGAGAAAAAAAGATGTAGTTGAACAACTTAATGGTTCATACGTGAAAGATGTGAAAGGTAGTGTAAATAAAGTGTTCAACTGCCTTGAAATTGATATTCTACCTAAAGGTGATTTACCGATCCCGGACGAGGCTTTTAACTATTTAGATTTCGCTTTAATATCGATACACTCGAGTTTCAGGCTGTCGAAGGCCAAAATGACTGAAAGGGTTTTAAAGGCAATGTCTAATCCTAAAGTAAAAATTTTTGCACATCCGACAGCAAGGCTATTAACAAAAAGAGAGGCTGTTGAGCTGGATTGGTCAAAGATATTTGCATATTGCAAAGAAAAATCCATCTGGCTGGAGATTAATGCTGACCCGATGAGACTTGATCTACCGGATTTTCTGGTTAGAGAAGCAGTGGAGCAGGGTATACAATTAACTTTAGGAACAGATTCCCACCACGTAGATAATATGGACAATATGGAATTTGGCGTTTCAGTTGCCCGTCGAGGATGGGCGGAAAAGGCTGATATAATTAATACAAGATCTTTGGAAGAATTTGAAAAGATGATACAATTTAAGAATAAGTAACAAAGGGCCTAGCAACTCCAAAGCCTGATGGTCAAAAAGGAAAGCCCTCCTTCGCCAAGGCTACGGAAGGGTCGCCAACTTTCTATAAAAAAAAGTCTAAGGAGGGCGAAAGGTGGTGAATATTTATGGGATTAATTTATTTTTTAATTGCAGTTGTGGCGGTCGCCGTGTTTTGGGTTATATCGATATATAACTTTTTTGTTTCAAGCAAAGCCAGAATTAAAGCGGCTGTTCAGGAAATCGGAAATCAGTTAAAAAGACAGGTGGATTTGATTCCAAATCTTGAAGCGTCCGCAAAAGGCTACATTAAACACGAAAAAGGTATTTATAAAGATCTTACTGAAGCAAGAAAAGCCGTTTCTTCAGCGATAAAAAGTGGAGATGTCCAGGAAATGGCCAATGCAGGTTCGCGTTTAGCGTCTCTTATCCCAAGTTTACAGGTTTTAGTTGAAAGCAATCCGGAATTAAAAGCCTCAGAAGTAGTCAGTAAGTTGATGGATGAACTAAGAGATACTGCTGATAAGATAATGTTTGCAAGAAGATTGGTAATAGATCTTACCGCAGACTTTAATGTGAAGAGAGTCAGTTTCCCATCCAATATTGTTGCAAATATGTTTTCATTCGCAGAACAACCCGGATTAATTACACCGGAAAAGGGAGAGCATGTTGAAGTTGGGGAAGGGGAATTAAAAACTCCTAAAGTAGATCTAGAGTAGAAGAGCGGGAGAGCGTGAGAGTTTAATGAAATAATTTTTAGACTTTTACTCTTCTACTCTTTAACTCTTAAACTCTATAAAATGAAAAACATATACGAGGTAGCGCGAGAAAATAAAATAAAAAGCGCTATCGTAATAATTGGATTTTTAGTATTTGTAACTCTGGCAATATATTTTATATCCCAAGCTATAGGGATATATGCGGGGTATGAACCAGGTGGGCTGGGAATGGTAGGCATTGCTTTAATTATTTCAGGACTTATGAGTATCGGAGGGTACTATTTCAGCGATAGGATAGTTTTATCCATATCGGGAGCAAGACCGGCAGACAGAAGAAAAGAATTTAACTTTTATACAGTCGCCGAAAATTTAAGTATCGCATCGGGAATACCCAAGCCCAAGCTTTACGTAATAGAAGATTCGGCTCCGAATGCATTTGCAACGGGTCGTGATCCTGAACACGCAGTGGTTTGTGCAACCACAGGTATATTGCGAAAGCTAGATAGAACCGAACTTGAAGGAGTTATAGCCCACGAACTCACTCATGTTAAAAATTACGATACTCGTTTAATGAGCGTCGTTGCTGTACTTGTAGGATGCGTGGCACTTTTAGCCGACTGGTTTTTCAGAATGACTTGGTATGGAAGACGCAGAGATTCGGAGGGAAAATCAGGACAACTTGCTGCGGTTATTATGATTATCGGAGTAGTTTTTGCCATACTTTCGCCAATAATTGCACAACTAATTCAATTAGCTATTTCCAGGCGTCGGGAATTTATGGCTGACGCCGGAAGTGTCGAGCTAACAAGGCAACCGGCGGGTTTGATCTCGGCTCTAAAGAAGATCTCAGAAGACCACGAAACGCTGGAAGCTGCCAATAAGGCAACAGCCCACCTTTATATTGTAAATCCTTTTAAAGAAAAAGTAGAATCAGCCGTCGGGTGGTTTGCTGGTTTATTTAACACTCATCCTCCGATGACAGAAAGAATTAAGTTACTTGAGCAAATGACCTAAATAATGTAGTCTAACTTGTATGCTAAGAATTTTTGCATTTATCATCGTTTTTTTAATGGTTGGAATAATGTTTGGGATAATGTATCTAATCTACAAAATGTCCCAAAGAAGATAGCCCAGTTAGCCTTAAGAATAAAAAAAGTACTAATTAACGCTCCAGTAGAAGAACAAACTTTCTCAAGGCAATGACAGTTGTACCCCAGGCCATAGGTAACCAGATAGGCAAATAAGGAATAATAGAGGTATCAAATTTAAGCTGGAAACTCGAGTAGCTGGTTATGGTTAAGAGTACCGAGAACGAAATACCAAGTATAAACCAAAGAATATCCCCTTTTTCTCTTAGAAACAAAAAATAAAACAAAGCTACGCAAATTGTATAGTAGTTTAAAACTTTAATGTCTTGGGTAAGATAAGTAACCGTAAAAAGCCAGCTGAAGTATAAAACATAAAATATAATTACAAGAGTATCTTTTTTCATACCACTTAAGTGTACCAGAATTGACAAAGGCAGTTGAAGATATAAAATCAAACTAGATTTTAAAAATACCGTGGCAAACAAAACAGAAATTACTTTTACCTCCGAATCGACCGCGAAAATTGCTGACCTGGCAAAACTAAAAGTCGAAAAAAAAGAGGAAAACTATTTAGCAAAACAATTTAACCAAACTCTTGAGGTTATAGATGGGCTGAATAAGTTAAACACCCAAAACATTCCAGAAACTTCGCAAGTGACAGGTTTGAAAAACGTTTTCAGGGAAGATGTTGTAGATAAAAAAAGATCTTTAACTCAAAAAGAGGCTTTGTCGAATTCAAAAAAGGTACACAACGGTTTTTTTGTAGTTAAGGCGGTATTTGATAGCGAATCGTAGATTCGATATATCAATTTAAATAGAAATTGCTATGAAAACTGATTTATCCCTCAGAAAAATTATCGGACTCCTGCAAAAAGGAGAAGTTAGCGCCTTGGATTTGGTAAAAGCGTACCTTGAACAAATTGAAGCATACAATAAAAAGTTGAATGTTTACCTAAGCGTTAACACTAAAGTTTTGGCGTTGGCAAAGACGATTCACGGAAAACCAGACGCAAGGTATCCGCTTTTAGGAATTCCTATCGCCATAAAGGATATCTTCCTGACCAAGAATTTAAGAACAACCGCAGCGAGCTTAGTTTTGGATGACTATATCCCGGCTTACTCGGCAACGGTGGTAACAAAGCTTGAAGAGGCTGGGGCGATAGTATTGGGCAAGACTAACTTGGATGCGTGGTGTCATGGGTCCTCCACCGAAACATCTGATTATGGCCCGACTAAAAACCCTTGGAATATAAATCATTTGCCCGGAGGATCTTCCGGGGGTTCGGCGGTTGCAGTTGCGACTGATTTAGCTCCGGCCGCAATGGGTACGGAAACCGCAGGAAGCGTGCGAGGACCTGCGGCTTGGTGCGGAATTGTGGGACTTAAACCTACCTACGGGAGGGTCAGTCGATACGGAGTAATAGCCATGGGTTCATCGCTTGATTCTCCAGGACCTTTGACTAAAACGGTAGAAGATGCGGCGATCATTTTAAATGTCATAGCAGGTAAAGATCCAAATGATGCCACAACGTCTCCTACAAACTTTGATGATTACACAAATGAACTAGAAAAAGGGGTTAAAGACTTAAAAATAGGGATTGCCCGGGATTATCTTCTTCCCAATATGGACTCCAAGGTAAAGGACCTGATTATAAGCGCTGCAAAACTTTTCGAAAAATTGGGTGCAAAAGTGGACTTAGTTAAAACTTTGGATCCCAGATTCGCGATATCCGTTTATACCGTTGTTCAAAGATCCGAAGTCTCATCAAACCTTTCAAGGTACGACGGAATCAGATACGGAAGGGATAGAAAATACTTTGGGCAGGAAGCCAAAAGAAGAATTATGCTGGGCACTTTCACCCTGTCCACGGGTTATCACGATAAATACTATAAAAAAGCTCAAAAAGTGAGAACACTATTTATCGATGACTTTAACAAAGTATTTAAAAAGTATGATCTTCTAATCGGACCCACCATGCCCGGTCCCGCTCCCAAAATAGGGGTAACAGAGGGGCAAGCTATGTTTGGAGAGATGGCGGATGTTTTGACCGAACCAACTTCAATTTCCGGACTTCCGGGAATTAGCGTCCCTTGCGGGTTTGTTGACGGGCTTCCGATAGGACTAAATATTTTCGGCCCACAATTTTCTGAAGGGATAATTCTTCGGACGGCCTACGCCTACGAGCAATCTACTTCTTGGCACAAACAAAAACCTGTAGATTTTAAGAAGGTAATAATTTTATGACATTCTCCCCGCGCTTAAAGCGCAGGGTTTCACTTTTGAAAGAGAATGACATATCAAAGTTCAATTCCTCCGTGAACTGAAAGTTCACGGTTTCCTTGAAATTTGCTATGAATAACTATACAACAATAATCGGACTTGAAACTCATGTAGAGCTGAAAACCGCCTCAAAAATGTTTTGCGGTTGCCCTTCTAATCACTTCGGTAAGCCTCCGAATACTCAAACATGTCCCGTTTGCTTGGGATTACCGGGAGCTCTGCCCGTGCCTAATAAAAAGGCGATTGAATGGAGCCTAATGATCGGTTTGGCCTTCAATTGCAAAGTAAGCAATTTTTCCAAATTTGACCGCAAACATTACTTTTACCCGGATCTTCCCAAGGGCTACCAGATAAGCCAGTATGACGAACCCCTCTGCTACGAAGGGTATCTTGATACGAGTGAAGGGAGGGTGGGAATTACAAGAGTTCATATAGAAGAAGACACGGGTAAACTTCAGCACACCACTATCTCCGGATCGGATATGACCTTGGTGGATTTTAATAGGAGCGGAGTGCCTTTGGTTGAGATAGTAACTGAGCCCGATATCCGTTCGGCCGCCCAAGCAAAAGAATTTGCCCAAAGATTAAGAAGCATCCTCAGATATTTAAACGTATCCGATTGTGATATGGAGAAAGGAAGTATGAGACTTGAAGCAAACATAAGTTTACTTCAAGAATTTCCAATTTCCAAATTCCAATTTCCAATAAATAAAAATAAATCACAATTAACAAAATTACCAAACTACAAAGTTGAAGTTAAAAACATAAATTCTTTCCGTTTTATGGAGAAGGCCATCCTCTTTGAAGTTGAAAGGCAAAAAAAATTGCTGGAATCAGGTTATACTCCTAAACAGGAAACCAGAGGTTGGAACGAATCTAAAAATATTACGGTCGCCCAAAGGTCAAAAGAAACTGCAGCTGATTACAGGTACTTTCCTGAACCCGATATCCCTCCAATGGTGTTTGATGATTCCTATATAAAGGGGGTAAGTAGTAAAATTCCCGAGCTCCCGCAAAAAATAGAGTCTCTTTTTATAAAAAAATACAATTTAAGACAGCAATATGCCGCACTTTTGGTCAGTGAAAAATCTTTAGCCTTATATGCCAGTGATTCATTCAAGGAAGCGGCAAGCCTTGGAGTAGATCCTGATATCGTGGCTGGTTATATTATTAATCAGAAAATTAACATTGATAAAGTTAAACCTCAAGATTTAGTAAAAGATATTAAAAGTAAATCTGAATCCAAAGTCGGAGATACTAAAGTCATAGAGACATGGGTAGATGAGGCCGTCAAGAATTTACCTCAAGCCGTGTCTGACTACCAAAAGGGTAAATTAAACGCCATCTCAGCCCTGGTCGGAAAAGTTATGCAGCTTTCTAAGGGTAGCGCGGATGCTAAAGTTGTTCTGAACCTTCTTGAGAAAAAGTTGAGCTCTTCAAAGAACTAAAAAAGACATAGAATGTTCTTATGTCCGAGGGTTATAACAGCATTCAAGAAAACCATGGGCTTCAGCCCGTGGATGAATTGAACGCTGACAATGCGACAGCAGTGCCAAGCTCTGCTTATATATCTTCCTCCTTAAGGAAACTCCGTTTTTCAAGGGATGGAGGAGGTTATAGAACACTTTTGGTAAGCAAAAATATTGATAGTTACTAATTTTATACGGGCACTGGTTATAAGTTTTGGCTTAGCCGGACCTCTGAGCAGACTGATAGGTTTGCAGGAAAACAATTTTATTATGTTCTTTTTTTTCCTGGACATAGCCTTTTTTGCAATACTTCTCTATCTCGAGAAGAAAAAAGCTCTTTTTATGCTGAACGGCAATGAGTAAAGATATTCCAAAAAGGCAAGTCTGTTGCTAAGATAATGATTAAGGATTAAGGATGAAGAAGGAGAATTGTTTGGCAGAAAGTTTACCCGGCTTGGTGGAAAAAAGACGTTTACGCTAAAAATAATTTTAAACTATGAATAAATTTGTTCATCTTCACGTCCACACGGAATACTCGCTACTGGATGGTTTGAGCAAAATCGGTAACCTTTTAACTAGTATAAAGGATAAAGGTATGGATGCCGTTGCTGTAACCGATCATGGAGCTATGTACGGAATTATCGAGTTTTATAAAAAGGCCAGAAAGGAAGCTGTTAAGCCGATAATCGGAATGGAAGCCTACACAACAAATATTAACCATAGGGAAAAACCCGAAAGAAGTAAGGTTAAAAACTATCATTTACTTTTACTGGCCAAAGACAAGGAAGGATATAAAAACCTAATGAAATTAACTTCGATTGCACACTTGGAAGGGTACTATTACCGACCGCGATTCGATAGGGAAACCTTGGCCAAATACTCTAAAGGTTTAATATGCACCTCATCGTGCCCTCAGGGGGAGCTGGCTCAAGCGCTGCTTGAAGACGGATATTCAAAGGCTAGGGATGTTGCGAAGTGGTTTTCGGATATTTTCGGCAAAGATTATTATCTCGAAACTCAAAGGCATAAATACGGAGATAATGCAAAAAGAGCCGAAAATGAAGAAGTCAAATCCTCGCTTCTAAAAATGCAGGAGAATGAAGATGTAATAAATAAGGGAGTATTAAAAATAAGCCGAGAGTTAGGAATTCCGATTGTTGCAACAAACGACGTCCACTATGTTAGCGAAAAGGACGCTGCAGCTCAGGACGCCTTGGTCTGTATTGCAACAGGAAAAAACGTTTCAGATGTCAAAAGGCTTAGGTTTATCGATTCGCCCACTTTTTACGTTAAAACTCCCGACGAAATGGCTGAGCTTTACTCTGATTTACCTGATGCTGTCAAAAACACTTTAAAAATCGCAGAGAACTGTAATATCGAAATAACTCTGAACAAATGGTATTTCCCGCATTACGATCTTGAAAAAGGTAAAACCGCCGAAGCGCAAATGGAAGAAAACGTTTGGGAAGGTGTTAAAGAGCGCATACCTAAAGTTACTCAGGAAATTAAGGAACGGTTGCGCTATGAAATGGATATTATTAAGCAGAAAGGTTACACTACCTACTTTTTGATTGTCTCGGAGATGGCAAAGTGGGCGACAGAACACGGAATAATTACTAATACCAGAGGTTCGGCCGCAGGATCTCTGGTCTCATACTCATTAGGTATCATTAATATTAACCCCTTGCGTTATGAGCTTCCTTTTGAGAGATTTCTTACTCCGTGGCGTCCATCCCCTCCCGATATAGACTTCGACATCGCAGACAACCGGCGCGAAGAAGTAATCAACTATTTAACAGAAAAATTCGGCAAAGATAAGGTTGCCCAGATTTGTACGTTCGGTCGAATGTTGGCAAGGGGATCGGTTAGAGATATTGCAAGGGTCCTAGGATTTCCCTACTCGGTAGGCGACAGAATTTCAAAAGCAATACCGATAGGGTCACAGGGATTTCCCATGAGTATAGAAAGGGCTCTAAAAGAGTCAACAGATCTGAAAAGAATGTATGACGAAGAAAAAGATGCAAAACAAATTATCGATCTTTCAAAAGAAGTTGAAGGGAGTGCAAGGCATATTTCGGTTCACGCAGCCGGGGTAGTGATCGCTCCTGAGGAAATTACTAACTATACTCCAATACAACTTGATCCAGAAGGAAAAAAAGTAATTACTCAATACGATATGGAAGCGCTGGATCCGAATGTATCAAGCGAAGCAGTAGGTCTTCTTAAGTTTGATTTACTGGGTCTAAGGAATCTTTCTATACTGGGATCCGCAATTAAGATAGTTAAAAAGGTAAGGGGGGTTGAAATTAATCTTCACGAAATTCCGGTTGATGATAAAAAAACTTTCGAAATGCTCTCGAACGGCGATACAATGGGGACCTTTCAGCTCTCGGGCAGTGGCATGACCAGATATCTTAAAGAGCTTAAACCAACACGTGTTGAGGATTTAATGGTTATGGTGGCGTTATATCGGCCGGGACCAATGTCCCAGATCCCAGAGTATATAGAAAGGAAAAATAATCCCAGCAAGGTTAGTTATTTTGATCCGAGGATGAAGGAATATCTGAGTAGATCTTACGGGCTTATGGTTTATCAGGATGACGTCTTTATGACGGCAATTACTATTGCCGGCTACACTTGGGAGGAGGCTGATAAATTCAGGAAGGCAGTTGGGAAAAAGATTCCTCAGGAAATGAATCAACAAAAACAAAAGTTTATAGAGGGTGCGATTAAAAACAGAATGGACAAAGACAGAGCGGAGGAACTTTTTAAGCTGATTGAGCCTTTCTCGGGGTATGGATTTAATAAGGCCCACGCCGCTTCTTACGGAATGGTTGCTTACTGGACCGCTTATATGAAGGCTAACTACCCGGTTGAGTTTATGTGTGCCCTTCTTACCGCCGAAAGCGGGGATTCTGAGAAGATTTCCTCGGCCATACACGAATGCCGAAGAATGAATATCAAAGTAATGCCTCCGGATATTAATGAAAGCTCTGTAGGCTTTAAAATTGTAGAAGACAAAACATCTTTAGTAAAGCAAGCAATCAGATTTGGTTTAAACGCAATCAAAAATGTAGGTAATGCAGCAATTGAGGCTATTCTATCCGCAAGAAACGACGGTAAATTTGCTTCTTTTAGTGACTTTTTATCGCGTGTCGACGCCAGACGGGTGAACAAAAAAGTTTTGGAAAGCCTTATAAAAGTGGGGGCGTTATCTCCCTTTGGAACACGGGCGGCACTTTTAGCTTCGATGGACGAAATCAGGGGTAGATTGTCAAAACCCAAGGGAGCCGAAAATCAACAGGGTTTGTTTTCTTTGGACGAGATCAAAAACGAAATCAAGGTAGCCACCTTGCAACAGACTGGTGAGCTCGAGGAGTTCTCGGATGAAGAACTGGAAAATTTAGAGCGATCTTTATTGGGCTTTTCGCTATCAGCAAAACCGGTTAGCGAGCTTATTAGCGGATTTGAGTCTCTGGCCACCCATAAAATAGCTGATATACTTTCGGAAACCCAGATAAATGATTTGGTAAAAATCGCGGCAGTAGTATCCGAGGTAAGAATTGTTGTTACCAAAAGAACAGGACAGGAAATGGCGTTTGTAAAAGTAAAAGACGATACGGCAATGGTGGACCTGGTAGTATTCCCTAGAATCTTTCATGATACCAGAAACTTGTGGATCGATAATAAAGTGCTTCTTATCTCAGGGCGAGTGGATACCAGGGACGACGTCCCGGCAATAGTTGTTAATACTATATCCTCCGAAGAAAATATGGGAAAGGCCGAAGATCAGCTTATCATTAAAATCCCGGAGAATGTTAATATAGATCAATTAAAAAAACTTCGAGGGCTGCTCACTAAAAATCCGGGCAAACAAAACGTCAGTTTGATATTCGAAGGCAGTGGTGGCAAGAAGGTAGATTTGGATATTAGAATTCTTTGGACAAAAAAACTCGCCAACGAAATTCTGATTATTTTTGAAAAAGAGGAATATCTCGATTAGTAATCTTGCTCAAAGAACCTAACTATAGTACAATTCTAGACTCAGTAATATGGTACTTATCAGCTCACACAACGATTTACAGTTTGGAATAGGAGACAGCGTTAGGGTTACTCAAAAAATTAAAGAGGGTGAAAAAACCCGACTATCCAGCTTTGAAGGAATAGTTATCAGTATTAAAGGAAGACGGGAAAACCAGTCCTTTACAGTAAGAAGGATTGGAGCCGGTCAGATCGGCATCGAAAGGATTTATCCCGTATATTCTCCTACTATAGAAAAAATAGAAGTACTTAGGAGTGGTTTGAAAGGTGTTAGGCATGCAAAGTTATATTATGTTCGAAACAAATCAAAAAGAGAGATAGAAAAAATCTACCGCCGAACGTTAAAAAAAGATGAAATAAAAAGATCTTCAAAAAACACTTCCAAAAAATCCCAAAAATCTAATTAATTTCTTCTTGATTTAACTGGTATTATTTTAGAATGAAGGGAAAAAGATTATATGGAGAACTGGGCGAAGACTTCGCAGTTAGGATTTTACAAAGTCGCGGTTATCAGCTTATTGAAAAAAATTTTAGATCTTCATACGGAGAGATTGATATCATAGTCAGAGACGGTGATACTTATGTGTTTGTCGAAGTGAAAACCCGCTGGAGTAAAAAATTCGGTTTTGCAGTTGAGGCGGTAACACCCGCAAAAATTCATAAGATAAAAAGGGCCATTGATTATTATTTTTTAGTTAAAAAGTTAAAAAGGGTCAAGTCCAGAATAGAAGTAGTTGCAATTGATATAGAAGAAGGAAAATTACTTAACGCAAAAATTGTTAAAGTTGACTGAATATGAAAGTTATGACACTTATCGTCGGACAACTTAAGACCAACTGCTATATTATTTACGACAAAAAAGAGTCAGATTGTATAATTTTGGACCCGGGTGACGATGCCGATTATATAATTCATGTTATTGATTCACACAAGCTCAAACCCACAAAAATAATTGCTTCACACGCTCATTTTGACCATATATTAGCAGCTTTGGAATTACAGTTAGCTTTTAATATACCCTTTCTTGTTAATAGAAAAGATGAATTTTTGGTTACTAGAATGAAATCCTCGGCGAAACATTTTCTGGGAATAGAAGTAGACGATCCCCCCAAAATAAATAAATACCTAAAACCTTTAGATAAGCTAAAAGTGGGAAATTATCGCTTGCATATAATAGCTACACCAGGCCATACACCGGGCAGCGTAAGTATTTTTGAAAAAAATACAAATATTTTGTTTGCGGGTGATTTGTTATTTGCAGAAGGGAGTGTTGGAAGAAGCGACTTTAAATATTCAGACCCCGAAGTTTTGCGAGTATCCTTATCAAAAATAATGAAATTACCCAAAGAAACGATTGTTTATAGCGGGCACGGAGAACCATTCACCTTAAAAGAGTTTGGGAAATATTGGTATAATTAACACCAACTAATGGGTAAACTCGGAAAGCAAAAAAGAAAAAATATTTATTTCAGACAGACTCCTAAGGAGTTTAAATCGCAAAGACAAACAGAAGTCTACTATCATATAAACAGAAACCTGCCTTACACTCTTTTTCAGTTTTCAAAAGAAAAGTTTA
>MGHI01000045.1 GCA_001793155.1 Candidatus Woesebacteria bacterium RIFCSPLOWO2_01_FULL_39_61 | reverse complement strand
CGCATGAGTCTCTTGATTATCTGACGCCTTTAGAATATGCTCAACAGAACTTTTACAAAGTGTTACCGATGTGGTCAGCCAGGACAAAATTTGTTATTTAAGAGTCCGTTGAACTAAAATACTTGAAATGGCATTCGAAGAGGAAGGGTCGGTAGAAAAAACAACAAGCTCAAAAATTACAAAGTCTTCTAATATGACCTTACAAAAGGCGATAGAAATGGGTGAATATGATCCGGAATATTTGGCCACTTTTCCCGAATGGCATGAACTTTCCCGCCATATGCAGTTTCAATATATAAGGGAGGCACTCGACAATAGAAATAAACACCTTATTACCCAATGGGCGGAGATTAACAACATGCTCGATTTTAGACTGAAACCCAATCTTGCCATGGCCTTGAAAAACATAGAAGCTCAGCTAAAAAAATTGGATAAAGATAAGGAAAGACTTTATTTGGAATATTCAAAATAAAAATATGACTGCCCGAACACACGACGCTTTTGCTTTTGCCTCTCTGGTTACTGCGGTCGCATACTATCCGCCAACTACTTTAAACCTTTATACGCTTTTCGCAGCACTTATCGGAAACATTATAGGAGCTTTGATTCCCGATATGGATTCTGCAGGAAATAGGCTTTGGGATCTGCTTCCCGGGGGAGACGGGTTGGGTAAATTTGCAAGAAGAGTTTTTTACAAACACAGAACAATAACCCATTCACTGGTGGGTCTTTATTTAACATACCGTCTTCTTGATTGGGGACTGCCGAAAATATTTAATTCTAATTTTATTGATCCCAAACTATTGATGATAAGTATCATGATCGGTTATATATCTCATCTTTTTGCCGACAGTCTGACCGAAGAAGGAGTGCCGCTTTTTTTCCCGATCAACTTTAACTTTGGGATTCCACCGATCAAAAAGGTCAGAATAAAGACTGGTGGCTGGTTTGAAAACTTAGTTATATTACCCGGAGTCGGAATTTATTTAGTCTGGTTTATCACTACCCACAGGGAGGTGTTGATTAGGATATTTGCCTTGATTAGGGGCTAAGTGTTTGTTCTAATGACAGAATTACGTCAAACGGTAGCTTATGCGAAATACATGGAACTTCTGGGTTGGGATGTAGATATGCTCTCCGGCATATATGTTTATTCTAAGAAAATACCCCTGTTGGGATATTTTGTTAAAATTCAAAGACCCAGTAAGTCAGTTCCCCTAAGTGAGATTGAGAAGTTAAGAAAAATTAAAAGAACTTACTCTATTACCGTTGAACCATCCAGTGATAAACAACTTAGATATTACCAAGACTACGGCTTCCATATCTCAAAATCCCTTTCCCTTCCCTCTAAAACTATACAATTTGATTTACGAGGAGATTTGGAAAATGTTCTAAAAAAGATGAATCCCAAAACCCGCTATAATATTGGTCTTTCGGAAAGAAAAGGGGTCAAGGTTAAACACTCTGAAGATATTGATTCTTTCGTTAACTTTTGGCACGAAAGTGCCAAAAGAAGAGGCTTTTATCTTCCGTTAGGCAAAGAGATCAAAAGCCTTTGTAAGGCTTTTGGAACTAAGGCACACTTGGTGTTCGCCTATTTCAAGAGTAAGTTGGTCGCCGCGGTTTTATTGGTAACTACCAAAGACACGACCCATTATATGTATGCAGCTTCGTCACAAGTCGGAAATAAATATTTTGCTCCGACACTATTAGTCTGGGAGTCTTTAAAATTAGCGAAATCTTTGGGATCTAAAACTTTTGATTTCGAAGGTATTTATGACGAGAGGTATCCACTGGATGCGTGGAAAGGCTTTACCCGCTTTAAAAAAGGTTTCGGAGGAAAGATGATAGTATACCCCGGCGTTTTGAAAAAGAATTATTTAATTTCAAAGATTTTGCCCTGACAATTCTCTTTCAGCTTGTGGATTCCTATAAATCTTTCTCCCTCTGGTTTATAAAATCTTTTTACCTCATCAAAAAATTTATTAAGATTAGTCAGATGTCCATCCCTGCTTACAAAGTAGAAGGGTAAATCTATCGCAAGACAGTCGTATTCAAATATCTCTTTAGGCAGAGTTTGGGAATCAAATACGCTAGGTATAATATTTTGTGATTTTAAAAAAAATGCAAAAACGGCATTTTCAGGAATACCGGCATCAGCTCTTACTCCCACTATGATTTTTTTGTCCTTTGCAGTCTTTTCTAGAAACTCACGCACTTCTTCGAATCCATAACCCGAAGTCCAGTTTGCTACATAGCCATTTTTTTGCGAGTGATTGGTAAATTTGTTAAGAATATTAAAGTAAGTTAAAGGATCGGCGATTAATAGGTATGAAATGATGAGGGAAGGAAGGATAGAAAGAACTATCATGATAACGCCCCAGGCTTTAAATTTCAAATACAGATTTTCTAAAAACAAGGCAGTAAGAATTGTTGATAATGGAAGAAATGAAACTAGATAGCGGACGTTAATTAGACGTGCGATAAATATTACAATAAGCACACACCCCAAAAAATAATAGAAAAGAATTTTTGTCTTTTCTTTCGACTTGAGTAATAAGTAAATGGAGATAAAAAAACTTATAAAAATTAAAGGGTTTGAGTAAACCAGTAATATTTCGAAAAAATATAATGTATTTATAAGCCAGGAATTAATGGGGAACCTTATGATTTCTGGGAAGGTAAGGGCATATTTACTATTTTGAGGAAGGCTAGTCCAAAACCCTTGCTGCATTATCAAGGGAAAGACTGTTAAAAGGAAAACTCCAAGAGTAATCAGTAAATTATCTATTTGCTTTAGAGCCTTTTTTCTTCCTGATCTGACTACTTGGTAAGCAACTAAGACAAGGGCCACTAAAAGAAAAATCAAGGCATTTGATTTAATGAAGTATCCTAGAGCTAGGATTAAACCCAAAAGAAATGCGCTCTTTTTACTTCTAGTTTTTAGAAGCCTGTTCAAAAAATAAAACGACCAGACGCCGACTGATGATATAGCCGACTCCATCAAGGCCTGTCTGTCGAAAAAAAGAAACAAAGGGTTTACTATATATAAAATTGATGAGATGACGGCAAAATTGTTAGTGAATAATTTTTGTGATATTTTGTAGACTCCAATAAGAGTCAATAACCCGAAAATAACAGAGACAACTCTTCCGGAAGTTAATGGATCGGATATAACTTTTTGTGCGAGGCCAAAAATCCACATAAGAAGCGGCGGTTTTGCGTCGAGCAACGAGTAAAAAAGAAAACCTTTTAAGTTTACGGCTCGATAACCCCAGTCTATCCAAATTGCTTCGTCATTGAAGATCGGAAGAATATTTATTTTTATTAATCTTGTTGTCAAATAAATAAAGACTAGTATTATTAAGCGGTGTTTTTTAAAATACCTTGCTAGGATCGCGTAAATTTTACCCATTTTTATAGAGTTAAATCGCTATTATAATTTTACTATGATTTCAGCCTTTGAAAATGCAAAGAAACAGATAGACGCTGTCGCTTTATTGCTGAAAACAGAATACCAAGACAAGCTAATATTTGAAAAAGCAATAAAAAGTCTTAAAACTCATCAAAAGATTATCAAGAAAAAAATCTTAATTAGGATGGACAACGGAAAGACGAAAGTCTTTCAGGCCTACCGCTCGCAACATAATGATGCAAGAGGTCCTTTCAAAGGGGGAATAAGATTTCATCCGAAGGTATCCGAGGACGAGGTAAAAGCTCTGTCAACCTGGATGACAATAAAGTGTGCCGTTGTCGGAATTCCATATGGCGGCGGAAAAGGGGGAATAATAGTCGACCCCAAAAAATTATCGGATAGCGAACTGGAAAATCTCTGTAAAAAATACGGAGAATTTCTGACTCCTCATATAGGTCCTTGGCGTGATGTTCCGGCTCCTGATGTTAATACCGGGGAACGGGAAATGGCTTGGATGCTGGAAGCATATGAGAAAAAAACGGGATTTCATTCTCCGGCAACTTTTACTGGCAAACCGTTGGAATTGGGGGGGTCATTAGGTCGAACCGAAGCAACTGGCCAGGGAGGTTTTTATATTTTACAAAACTATATACAGCATACAAGGTCCGTCCCTGCACGTACAGCGATTGCTATTCAGGGATTTGGAAATGTTGGCTACTGGTTTTCTAAGTTAGCATCGAATTCCGGGTATAAAATTGTGGCGGTTTCAGACTCTAGCGGGGCAATTTATGATAGGAAGGGAATAGACGTAGAAAAAGTCGCGGGATACAAGGAACGGCTTGGATCTTTCGAGAAAGTTTCAACGGAAAAGAAAATGAACTTTATTACTAACGAGGAACTTTTGAGTTTGGACGTCGATATTTTAGTGCCTGCGGCACTGGAAAATGCAATAACAGTTGATAACGCAAAAATTATCCGTGCTAAAGCAATTCTTGAAATGGCCAACGGTCCGACGACCCCGGAGGGAGAGGAGATTCTGCTAAAAAGGAACGTAGACATTTTGCCCGACGTTCTTTGCAATGCCGGCGGCGTAACCGTTTCTTATTTTGAGTGGGTTCAGAACCTTCATGGATATTCCTGGACCAAAAAGAAAGTAAATGAGGAGTTGAAGGAAATTATGAATAAGGCGTTTGGGGAAATCTTAGCGGTTGTTAAAGTAAAAAAAATTAGTTTTCGCGAGGCAGCTTATGCCCTTAGTCTCAAAAGAATTATCGACGCAATGATACTAAGGGGAAGAGTCTAGTCTTTTTCTCAAATTTGGTTCTACTTCAGGTAACTCCCGCTTAGTGAGGATTTAGCAAATGTGGAAAAACTGGTAGGCTTCAAGACAACGAATACTGAGGCAACCAAGACTAATATCAAAAGAAAAATCATATATAACTCATCTTTGGAAATTCTCATTATTTATTAATCTAATAACGGTTTGTATTAAAAGTCAATAGTTGGGTAGTTTTTAAATCGGAAGACGGTATAAGACTAGATTCAGAATTCCTCCGAGTCAAATTCGGGGGATGAATGAACCTAGGCTAGAAGCTAACGCCTGTGGCGTATCTTAAAAAAAGATGCACCAAGTTTTCATGCTTGGGGAGGCTTCACTTGTATTTATTTCTAATCTCGGGGATTAAATAATTTTTGAAAGCGCTATTAATATCATAGTCCGGCTTCCAACTCCAATCACTTCTGGCTTTTGAATCGTCAATGTCCGTCGGCCAGGAATCGACAATTTTCTGACGATTGAGGTCTGGTTTATAACTAATCGAAGAATCAGGGAAGACGTTATTCACGAGTTTTGCTATGTCTTCCGCTGTCGCAGAGAACGCCGATACGTTATATACTTCTTGGGTTAGTTTTTCTTTTGGCGCATTTGTAAGTCCAACAAGTGCTTTAATGGCGTCCGGCATAACCATGAACGGTATAGCTGTATCCGGACGCACAAAAGATTCATACCCTTGGCCTTTTGCTGCAGAATGTATCATCTCTGGTGCGTAATCACTTGTTCCTCCGGTAGGTAAGGTTAAAGCGCTGATGATTCCCGGAAAACGCAAACATCTAAAATCCAGTAATACCCCCTCCGGCCTTGGTTCAAGGAGTTTGTAGTATTTTGAATAATATACCCCCAAAAGTTCGCAATAAAGTTTGTTAACACCGTACATTGTAATCGGGGTAGCGTATTGACCCTCCTTTACCCTTTGGATCTTTTTCTTTGTTTCTAAATCAGGGAGTCCGTAAGCTGCAATGCTTGAAGGAAAAATAAATTTAATAGCTCTCTTCTCTTGTGTGGCCACACGATTTACACTGGATAAAAGTGCATTAGTTCCGTCAACGTTGACCTGATGAGCGCGCTCCGGATTTTTTTCTCCACCGGTCGAGAGAATCGAGGCGAGGTGAAATACCGTACCGACCGAATGTTTTGTTAATAGATTATCTATTATTGAAGAATCCAGTATATCCGCGATAACAACTTCGTGGGCAAAAGGCTTTAAAGTATCATCGAGCTCGTTGATATCAAGGGTAATTGCCACAACGTTTTTTGACTTAGCAAGTTCGGGTATAAGAGCGTGTCCGACTTCGCCATTTGCTCCGGTTATAAGAATTACTTCCTGCATTTTTTAAACTGATATTAGGATACTACTTTTAATTTCTTTCCTACAATTGCAAATGCCGACAGAGCATCATCTAGGTCTTTCTTCGTATGGAGCGCACTTATCATTACCCGGATTCGGGCTTTTCCTTCCGGGACCGTTGGGTAACCGATTGCCATGGCAAAAATTCCTTTGTCGTAAAGCATAGAACTGAATTTTTTTGCAAGTTTAACATCACCCAGCATTACGGGTGTTATCGGGGTTTCGCTTATTCCTATGTCGAAACCCAAATTTTTCATTTGTTTTTTAAAATAGGTTGTATTTTTCCAAAGATTTTTAACCAGATCACCCGATCTATTTAGTATTTTTACCGCCTCTAAACAAGCAGCCACATCAGGGATTGTCATTGCTGAGGAAAAAAGAAACGGTCTGGCACGTTGTCTCAGCCAATCGATAATAACTTTTTTTCCTGCAACAATTCCCCCCACAACTCCAAATGCTTTACTCAGGGTGCCTACTTCGACGTCAACTTTTCCGTGAAGATTATAATGGTCAACGATACCGCGTCCACCCCTACCCAGAACGCCTTCCCCGTGAGCATCATCCACCATAAGCATAGCGTTGTATTTTTCCGAAATGATTTGAAGTTCAGGAAGGGGCGCGATGTCGCCGTCCATTGAAAAAACTCCATCAGTTACTGTCAATATTTTACGCTTTCGAGACCCGGTCTTTAAAGGTGAATATAGTATTTTAACTTTTTGCTCTAAATCTTTTGCGTCACAGTGTTTGTATCTGACCACCTCAGCTTTGCTCAGGCGACACGCATCAATTATACTGGCGTGATTCAGTTCGTCCGAAAATATGATGTCGTCCTCTCCGACTAGTGCGGGAATGGTTGCAATGTTTGCATTGAAGCCTGATTGAAAAGTTATAACATCTTCTGCTTTTTTGAAATTTGCAAGAGACCTTTCCAGGTTTTTATGAAGCGAAGTGGTTCCCGCGATAGTTCTTACTGCAGTCGGTCCAATTCCAAACTTATCGATCGCGATTTTTACTGCCCTTTTTAGTCTGGAGTCATTTGCCAGGCCCAGATAATTATTCGAACAAAAATTTGAAACCCAACGTCCGTCGACTTTAATTTTTGTTCCCATCGGACTTTCAATGGTCCGTATATTTATAAAAAGACCTTGTTTTTTGAGGTTATCTAACTCCTCATTTATCCAGGCGAGCTGATCTTTGATTGATTCCATTCCCTCAAATTAATATTTAGTATTATATCTTATTTCAACGAATTTTCGGCCACGGGCCTGAGAATTAATTAGTTCGCAGTTTAGTATTTCCGTGACCGATTCTGTGATACTATGATATCAGAATGGAATTTCTAGCCTGGCATTATACCCAAGGACTTGAGTTTTACGTGGATAGTTGGGCCGCGACTTTCAACTGGATTTTGCATTATTTCTCCTTATCTCTTCTTCTGAAGACTTTATTTATGCCTTGGAAGAGATTGATTGTGATTGATAAATCCCCGGGATTTAACTTTGAGAAAGTGTTTCAGGCATTTACCTTTAACTTAATCTCCAGAGGAATCGGCGCGGTTGTCAGATTTATTTTATTTTGGGTGGGGTTAATCCTTGTGGTTATGACTTTTCTCGGTGGTGTTTCTGGTTTGGTTTTTTGGACACTTATGCCTTTTTTTGGTCTTTCTGTTTATAAAAAGTATAAAGGCCAACCCAAAATATTCGTAGCAGAATTAATGGACGCGATAAAGTTAACAAACAAAGATCCCCTCGAGATAGTATTGAACAATGAAGCCGGAAAATTTGTGCTTTCTCATATAGGATTTCAGTTGGACGAGCTAATTACGAAAGCTGATAAAGATAAAATTAATTTTAAGAACTTTCACCCCGAATCTTATGCTGAAATTATCAAGCTTTTAATCAAAGAAAATGCTTGGAAGGAAGAATTTTTTAACAAAAAAGAGGTAAGTTTTGCAGATTTGGAGTTAGCAGCTAACTGGTGGGACACAAAGAAGGGCGAGGAAACGAAAATCGGCGATAGCCACCTGGGACGACCAGGAATTGCTTTGGAGCTGACCTTCGGATATACACCGGTACTTAATCAATACTCGGTAGATTTGTCAATTCCGCAATCATTTTCCCACAGGTTAATAGGGAGACAGCAGATAGTAAATCGTATGGAGAGAATTTTAACCGCGGGACAAAGTATCATTCTTATGGGTCAACCCGGTGTCGGAAAAAAGACGGTTGTACTTGAGTTTGCCAGGCGAGCTGCAAGTGGTCAATTAGGACCCAAAATGTCCTATAAAAGGATACTTGAGTTTGATCACAACTCCTTATTGTCGGAATCAACGGACGTCAACAAGAAAAAAACCCAACTGGCCGAAATACTTGCAGAAGCTTCTTATGCCGGAAATATTATTCTGATGGTTAGAGACATTCAAAGACTGACTAACTCCGAGGTTGAAGGCTACGACTTTACCGACGTTTTTGAAGAATATTTGGAGAAGAAGGATTTAAAGATTATCGCAGTAACCACCAATACTGAATACGAGCGTTTCATTGCACCTAACATGCGTCTTAGGAAATATCTCGAGAAGGTAGAAGTTATTCCTCCGACGAAGGAAGAAGCACTGGAAATAGTAGTTGAAGCCGGAGCGCGTTGGGAAAAGATAGGTAACATAGTAATTACAGTCCAAGCCCTAAGAAATATTTTGGAAGAGTCGGACCGTTATGTCACCGACGTACCTTTTCCCGAAAAAGCACTGGAACTATTGGATGCAGTAGTTACTTACAGTCAGCAAAAAGGTGACAAAATTGTCACAATCGAAGACACCAACGCGGTTTTGGGAGAAAAAACGGGAATATCTTTTGCTAAACTAACGCCACAGGAGAAAAAGCGCTTGGGAGATATAGAAAAGATAATCCACACACGCTTAATTGATCAGGATATAGCAATTAATTTGATCGGAAAAACCTTGAGAGCGAAAACAATCGGAGTTATAAAAGAAGCAAGACCCTTGGGATCTTTTCTTTTTTTGGGTCCGACGGGAGTCGGTAAGACAGAAACAGCCAAGGTGCTAGCACAAGTTTATTACGGCAGCGAAGAAAATATATTACGTTTCGATATGGCTGAATATTCGGGACGTGAAGGACTGGAAAGGCTAATCGGTTCAATAAGTAAAAATCAGCCCGGAGCACTCACTACAGCCATAAAAAATAGACCCGCGAGTTTACTTCTTTTAGACGAGATAGAAAAGGCGTCAAAGGAAATTTATAACCTCTTTTTAGTGCTGCTTGATGAAGGAATTATGACGGACGCTTTCGGAAAAAAGATCAGTGCAAGGAATTTATTTGTTATCGGAACATCCAATGCCGGGGCCGAATACATAAGACAGCTGGTCGGGAAAGGAATTAAAGGGGAAGATTTGCAAAAGAAGGTGGTTAACTATGTTCTTGAAGAGGAATTATTTTCACCCGAGTTTTTGAATCGATTCGACGGCGTGGTTGTATATGAACCCTTGGGCAAAGAACATTTGATAGCAATTGCAAAATTGATGCTAGCCGGTTTATCAGAGAACCTGAAAAAGAAAAATATTGAACTAGTTGCCGGAGATGACGTTGCCTATAAGCTTGCCGAAGACGGTTTTGATCCCGCTTTCGGAGCCAGGCCCATGAGACGAATTGTGAATATTACGCTGGGAGATCTTATAGGTAAATCTCTAATACAGGGAAAAATTGAAGAAGGAGATAAAATAAAAATTATTGCCGGACGGGACGAAGAAGAATACTTCGTCAAAAAGGTGATATAGCAAATGTGCTTGTGAAAAAATTAGCGGTACACTCGACCAAATTGGCCCTTTTCAAAGATCCAAAAATTGTATTAATATGGTACAAGAAGCCTGAATAGTCTGATTACTGGCTTTAAGAAAAAGTTGAAATCCGCATAGACGGAGGTTCAATCTGTATCTGGAAAGGAAAGAGAATGACGCCGCCAAGGGTACTAATGTTAGGGTGGGAACTGCCTCCATACAACAGTGGTGGTTTGGGGGAAGCGTGTTTTGGATTGGCAAAGGCACTTTCGAGAAAGGGAGTTCGTATAACTTTCGTTTTACCTAAAAAGCTCAATCTTAAAGTAGATTTTATGGATTTGGTATTCGCAGACGTTGATGAAATTACTAAGCTATATCCGGTTTATACAACGGGTTATTCTTGGAGAAAATTTGTGAGCTTTGATTCTCTTCCTCCGGATTTTGTTCATGGGGCTCTAAAATTTGCGGAAAAGGTCGAAAAACTTGCAGAAAAATATCACTCGGACATAGTACACGCCCATGATTGGATGACGTATCCTGCCGGAATTGCAGCTAAAGAGGTTTTGTCAAAGCCTCTAGTAGCTCATGTCCACTCGACGGAATTTGACAGAACCGGAGGACATTATCCTAATCAGACGGTCTATAGAATTGAAAGGGAAGGATTGGAGAAAGCAGACGCGGTACTTCCCGTCGGAGGATTTATGAAGCAGGTGTTAATCGATAAATATCATGTTGAACCTTCTAAAATCAGGGTAGTATATAACGGAATCGACGAGCCTGAAAAATCCGAGTTGGCTCCAGCACTTTCTGCCTTTAAAGATTTGGGATATAAGATCGTACTTTATCTTGGGAGAATTACCTTACAAAAAGGTCCTGAGTATTTCGTAAGGGCAGCAAAGAAAGTTTTGCAATATAATCCCAAGGTGATTTTTGTAGTAACGGGTTCGGGTGACATGCAGGATTTTATGCTTTATGAAGCGGCTAACTTGGGAATAATTAATAAATTTATATTTACAGGATTTTTACGCGGGGATGAGAGGGACCGTGTTTACCAATCTGCGGATATTTATGTAATGCCCTCCGTTTCGGAACCATTCGGAATAACTGCCCTCGAGGCGATATCTAATCACACACCGGTTCTCGTTTCTAAACAATCCGGAGTCTCTGAAATTTTGCAGCACGCTCTTAAAGCGGATTTTTGGGACATCGACGAAATGGCAAATAAAATTTTAGCGGTTCTCTCGTATAACGCGCTATCGTCGGATTTAAGACACGAAAGCAGTAAAGAAATAAGAAATTTCAGTTGGGCAAGGTCAGCTGACAGCGTTTTGGATGTCTATCGTCATTTAATTTAATTATGACTAATATTGCTTACTTAATCCGCTCGCTATCACTTTTTTCGCAACCGGAACTCACTCGAATTTACCCAAATAAAGAATTTTCTCGGGTGGTTCCTGCTGTCTCGCCAAGCAGTACTATGTTGATGTGTAACAGTGGGGATGTGGGCTTGGCTGCGACGGTTTGCTCAAAAAGGATATCTCGCGCTTTTTGTATTGTTGTTGAGTTTTCATTGGAAATTGGAAAATGGAAATTGGAAATTTTTTAAAAACATGTCTTCAATTTGTCTATATTTTCAGGCCCATCAACCGATAAGAATAAAAAAATATAGAGTTTTTGACGTGGGACAGGATCATAAATATTTTAATGATTCTTCTGATACCAATTTAAATAATAAAAAAATCATCCAAAAAGTCGCGGCGAAATCTTATTTACCGGCCAACGAACTTTTACTCAGACTTTTAGGTAAGTATAAAGAATTTAAAGTCAGTTATTCTTTTTCGGGAGTGTTTTTGGAGCAGTTGGAAGAGTATTTACCTGAACTTTTGGTATCTTTCCAGAAATTGGTTAAAACAAAAAGGGTTGAGATTTTATCGGAAACTTACTACCATTCATTGGCGTTTTTTTATTCCAGAAGCGAGTTTGAAAGCCAAGTCGACCTCCATAAAAAAAAGATCAAGGAAGTTTTCGGAATAACCCCACAGGTTTTCAGAAATACCGAGCTTGCTTATACAAATGAACTGGCTCAGTGGGCAGATAAAAAGGGATACAAAGCGATTTTGGCCGAAGGCTGGGATCCGATATTGGGTTGGAGAAGCCCTAATTATGTTTACAAACCGACTGGTACGAAGAAAATAAAATTACTTCTTAAAAATTATAAATTGTCCGACGACGTTGCTTTCCGATTTTCCGAGAAAAGCTGGAGTCAGTGGCCGCTGACCGCCGATAAATTTGCCCAATGGGTGAATGCGATTAACGGCAACGGTCAGGTAGTGAATCTTTTTATGGATTATGAAACTTTCGGAGAACACCAATGGGCCGAAAACGGGATTTTTAATTTCCTTGAAAGTTTACCAGGAGAACTTCTGAAGCACCCCGATAACGATTTTATTACCCCCAGGGAAGCTGCCGAGCGATATCCTGCAATGGATGAAATCGACGTACCATATATTGTTACTTGGGCGGACACCGAAAGAGATTTGTCGGCATGGATGGGTAATGCAATTCAATCATCGGCAATAAAATTTATTTATGATTTGGAAGGCGAGGTGTTGAAAACAGAGGACAAAGACTTAATTTCGGATTGGAGAAAACTTCAGATTTCCGACCACTTTTATTATATGTGTACAAAATGGTTTGCAGACGGAGACGTCCACAAATATTTTAATCCCTACGAGTCCCCATACGATGCCTTCATCAGCTTCATGAATGCAGCGAACGATTTGAAGTTGAGAGTCAATCAGATATCAATAGACAAAAGCAAGGCCAATTAAGGATTGCGGGCTTGCTGATAATTAGTAATATTTTTATTTTTTTTCTTTGCCATACTTTCTTTTAAGAAAAGAAAGTATGAAAAAGGTATGCCCCGACTTTTTAATTTAGGTAACGGTACTGCCCTAATAGGATTTGATAAGTACGGTCAAATTAAAGATTTTTATTATCACTATCCGGGTTTGGAGAATCACGTTGGCCAGTCGTTGGTACACAGGATTGGAATTTTTGTTGAGGAAAAATTCACCTGGATTGACGATGGCAGTTGGGAGATAAACTACGGACACCAAAAAGATACTATGGCCTCGGATATTAAGATGTTAAATTCCTCCTTGGGAATGGAGCTTAACTTTACTGATGTTTTATACAACGAGGCAAATATTTTTATAAGAGAGATAAAAGTTAAAAACTTATTTGATCGTATCCGTCAGGTAAGAATATTTTTCAATCAGCAGTTTAATATTTCCCAGACTTCAGCCGGAGAAACTGCCTACTATGACACCAGAGAAAAAGTGGTAATTCATTATAAAGGAAGGCGGGTTTTTTTAATAAACTCGGTTTGCGATGGAGTGTTTTTTGATGAATACAGCGTTGGGATATTGGGAAGCGCCGGACGCGAGGGGACTTTCAAGGATGCCGAGGACGGCAAACTATCTCTTTCACCCATTGAGCACGGAAAAGTAGATTCTGTAATTTCCCAACAGGTTGAAATCGAAGTTGATGGCGAGAAAACTGTTTACTTTTGGATGACGGTCGGGAAATCCATCTCCAGAGTTAAAAAATTAAACGACGAACTGTTGGCACGAGGTCCTGAAGCCATAAAGAAAACCACCATCGATTATTGGAAGGCCTGGGTATCCCATCAGAATTTTAGTTTTTACGGCCTTGGGCCGACAATCGTCGATCTTTTCAATCAGTCACTTGTTAATATCAGAACTCATGTTGCTAAAAACGGAGCGATAATTGCATCAGGCGACTCCGATATATTAGCGTTTTGGCCGGATACCTATGCTTATGTTTGGCCTCGCGATGCCGCATTTTGTGCAATTGCACTTGAAAAGGCGGGGGACTTTAACGCCTCACGCAGGTTTTTTGAATTTTGTGTGGATACGATAACTCCTGAGGGATATTTTTTGCATAAATATTCGCCCGACAAATCCTTGGGG
>MGHI01000044.1 GCA_001793155.1 Candidatus Woesebacteria bacterium RIFCSPLOWO2_01_FULL_39_61 | reverse complement strand
CGGAAAGAGCGAGGGAATAATTGCAGAAAAAGCCTACAAGGAAGCTGAAAGTCTTATCAAAAATCTGAAAGTAGGCGATGAAATTCAGGCACAAGTTATTGTTTCGGAAACTCCCGACGGATACACAATTCTATCCCTCAGGCAAGCTACAGCCGATGCATCCTGGACAAAACTTCAAGATTCCAGAGAAAAAGGCACGCCAATTTCGGTTGAAGGCATATCTGTAACTAATGCGGGAGTTATGGTAGATGTTAGCGGATTAACTGGCTTTATCCCAAAATCCCAACTGGGTAAGCTTGCGGCAAAAAATCCACAAGCGTTAATTGCAAGGAGGTTTGAAGCTGTTGTTATTGATACGGATCGCCCCAGCAATAAAGTAGTACTATCGGAAAAAGAAGTATCGGAAAAGGACGAATTGGAGCTAGTAAGGGAGGCTATAAAGTCGGTTAAGGAAAGTGATACTTACGAAGGCGAGGTCACTTCGGTTTACGATTTCGGCTGCTTTGTAAAGGTTAATGTACCGTTAAAAGGCGAAAAGGAAGAGGTTGAGTTGGAAGGCCTCGTTCATATATCTGAGCTTTCCTGGGATAAGGTTGGAAGGGCGGAAGATGCGTTTAAAGCTGGTGATAAAGTCAAAGTAAAAGTAATCGGTAAGACGAACGGTAAATTGGCTTTCTCTATAAGGCAAACTCAGGAAGATCCTTGGGATAAAATAGAGGATAAGTATAAGAAAGAATCAAGAGTCAAAGGTAAAATTTCCAAGTTAACCGATTTCGGAGTCTTCGTGCAATTGGAACCGGGAATTGAAGGGTTAGTCCATCTTACCAAAATTCCGCCCGGGAAAAGCCTGGCCAAAGGCGATAGTGTGAATGTTTATGTGGAAGAGATTGATCCCAAAGAAAAAAGAATCTCCTTGGGGTTGGTCTTAACCGAAAAACCCGTCGGGTATAAGTAAAAATCCAAAAAAAATATTAAAAATCAAAATAATCCAAAGACTTCGCTCGAACTTTAATCCCCAGACAGAAATTTTAAATTTTGATTTATCATTTTACATTTTTCATTTTGCATTTTAAACTTTGACTGATGCTAGGTAGAAGTCAATTTGTTTGCCAACAATGTAGCTACGAGTCCTCCAAGTGGTTCGGGAAATGTCCGGAGTGCGGAACTTGGAATAGCGCTGTCGAATCAGTACAAGAGTATAGGAGTAGAAGATCAGGAGAGCGTGAGAGAAAGCAGGTTTCAAAACCAATTTCTTTAGCTTCAGTTCCTTCTAAAAGTACCGCAAGACTTTTAACGAAAATATCCGAACTGGATCGCGTTTTAGGTGGGGGACTTGTGTCCGGACAGGTGGTTCTTGTGGCAGGAGAACCGGGAATCGGTAAATCAACCTTGTTACTGCAGGTTGCGGGTCGGTTAGCAGGCAGCAGTCAACAAGTAGTACTTTATGTTTCAGGGGAAGAGTCTGCATCTCAAATTAAACTAAGAGCCGAAAGGCTAGGAGTTAAGAACAAAAGTATCAAACTTCTAGAAGAAACAGACATCGATTCGGTTATAAATACGATACTCACTATACTCACCTTTAAAGACCGTGTCTTGCACGGGGTAATAGTCGATTCTATTCAGACAATGTACACTTCTGATCTATCTGGAATGTCCGGATCGGTAGGACAGGTTAGAGAGTGTACCTATCGTTTAGTGCGTATTGCTAAAAGTAACAATATACCCATATTTATAGTCGGTCATGTAACGAAAGAGGGGACTATGGCGGGACCGGCGGTACTTGCCCATATAGTTGATACCATACTTTGGTTTGAGGGGGATAAAACTTTACAGATTAGGTTACTTCGGGCAATAAAAAACCGCTTCGGTCCGACAGACGAGGTTGGCATATTTGAGATGGAGGATAAGGGTCTGATTTCAGCAAGCGATCCTGAAAAGCTGTTTTTAACCAGCAGTAAAAAAGCGGATTCCGGGAGCGTGGTAACCTCTATTCTTGAAGGTACACGGCCGATACTGGTAGAGATACAGTCGTTAGTGGTTGTCAATAAGTTTGCATATCCCAAGCGTGTTTCCCAGGGAATGGATATCAGAAAACTTGAACTTCTTATTGCGGTACTTCAAAAGCGCTGCGGGTTGCCTTTATACGAACAGGACGTATTTGTGAACGTCACTGGAGGAATCTCCATTAAAAACGACCCTTCCGCTGATTTGGCAGTTTGCCTTTCAATTGCTTCTGCCTATTTTGATAAACCACTTCCTGCCAAAAGTCTGGCGATTGGGGAAGTTGGTCTTTTGGGGGATGTTAGAGCCGTTACTTGGCAGGAAAAAAGGATAAAAGAAGCAAAACGTTTAGGATATACGGTTCCAATTACAGACAATGAAATACGATATCTTCAGGAAGGGATTAAGAAATACCTTAAATAATTTGTCATTTAACATTTGACATTTAGCATTTACATCTTGAGATGACTGGAACAAATAAATCAGCAGAGTTGTATGAGAGGTTTCTAAGATTTGCATTAAATTGTTTGGAACTTGTGAAACTATTACCAAAAACGGGCTACAATCAGATCTACTCAAACCAGCTTACTAAATCTTCATCATCGGTAGGCGCAAATTACATTGAAACACAAGAGACAGCAAGCCGAAAGGACTTCTTACATAGATTGAAAATATCCAGGAAAGAAGCCAAAGAATCAAAGCACTGGTTAAGATTAATTAGTCTAGCAAACAAAAACATAGTAAAGATAACAAATTCTTCCAACCAACTCATAAAAGAAAGTGAAGAGATTGTTAAAATATTGTCCTCCTCAATAAATACTGTTCTTAGAAAATAACTTCAGACACATTTGTTAGATGAAAAATGACAAAGGTTAGATGGTAAATGAAAGATTGTGGACTTTGTCCACGGTTTATCCACATTTATTTTTTTAACCGAAAGTTTAGCGAACATCAAGACTGGATATTTTATTGTGTAAACTATGGGAGAATATATTGTTCGGCAGATACAAATTATAGGGTTTGACACTATTGACAAGGGGTGTTAAACTACTAGCAATTCTCACTTTTTTACAGAAAACCACACGTGGTTTTAATTTGAAAGCGCGGGTGGAGTGTAGGGGAACGTAAAATTCGCTTTGCGATTTAACGTCTCAAGCAGCTAGACACGTAAATTAATTTAGTATTTCTGTCTTTAGGGGGCGGGTGGAGTGTAGGGCAGGCGCTCTACCCGTTCCTTGAGGACAGAAAGTAATAGTACGTGTCGCACTACCCACCCGTTCCTTGAAGATACATTAAACTCTCTTTTTCTGCTTGAAAATTCTTAATGATGAAAAAGTAAGAAGTGCTTTCCCCACATTTTCTTTCGGAAAAGAGAATGGGAGTTTAGATTATCTTGAGGGCAGGCAATAAGGCAAGATAATCTATAGATTTACTTAACTAGACTATTAATTTTTAGGTATCTTTGTCAAGACCCATTCCACAACTTAATATCTAAAGGACCGCGACCCCTCCAAATTGCCCTTCGGAATAATACTTTCTTGCTCACCCAAGAAAGTAACACAAAGAAGTGAGCCACATAATTTCTTCGAGTTGAATTATCCTCACTCATTTATGTTTGCCGAACTCCTGCGGGACAGGCCCTTGTCAAACATCGGCAACTTGATAATTGAATTCGTTCATCAAATTCAAAACTTAGAAATTGGTGGGATTATTAAAGCCCATAATGTTGATTTTAAATAGTTGTTGGTATACTATTTCAATATTCAAACTGAAGAAAAACTAATAAGCAGTTTAAAATTCGCACTTTGACAAAATAATTGCGGAGCGAGTTACTACTTTTTTTAAAGCAGTAACGAGCGGAGTTCTCCCTTAACGCAGCACGAGGCGTGTATGAATAAGCAAAGCTTGGCCGAGTGAGACCCGGTAAGTTTGTGGAGGACGGAATTAGGTGGCCGGAACTGTATGCGCTGGAATGCGTGTAGAGCTTCGGCCATCTAAAGAAAAGTAGATGATCAGAAAAAATAGACCGAAAGGAGAAAAGAAATGTCAGATACATTATCTTCACAATTGGATGAAATCCAGGCGGCGCTTAGCTCATCAAAAGTCGATTCATTTATGCTTCTTGAATTTGAGGGTTTGCGCCAGACAATGCCTGCAGCCGACCTTCCGAGGATTCCGGTGGCGTTTTTGGCTCAGGTCAGTAAGGGTTGCCCGCTATTGAGTGGTGAGCTTGCCAGGATAGGAAACATCGTTGCAGTGACGACAACCTATTCGTCAATTCCTGGGTTGGTTGCTGACCCTAATGTAATAAACCTTGAGGCAAGTAGAAATGTGGCAACTTTCGAGAGTGTGGCTGTCGTCAAGCCCTACAGTAAGCTGTACTACATCGGCACAGCGATCATGATTGCAACCGCTCTCTTGTTCATAGTCTTGACTGTCGCTGAAATCCGACCGGGACTTTGGATATTTATTCCACCGGTGGTAGGATTCACCCTCCAGATGTATGCCTGGTTCAAAAGTAGACCCCGCTATCCGAAAATCTGAAATGTTTGATAACTTCAAAAAAGATTAGGAGGAATGAAATGCCACTTATCATGCTCGGAACGGGTGCAGCCCGGGTTGTTGTAAATGTTGATGAAGTTCCCGATCCTGAGGATGAAATAACTGTCAGACCAGATCAGGTAGTTTGGGCACAGTGCAGCGGTCAACTTATAATACCCGGTAAAAGATGGATGGTAATTGGCACACCATTAAGAACGGTGATCAGTTACCAAAACATTCCCTGGTTCGACATCGTCGAATCACCCTGAAGGAGAACTGCATGGGTAAAATACTCCATGTCGATAATGAGCCTTTTGTTTTGAGAAATGTGGCAAAGGATTTGGAAAGAGGAGGCCACGAGATTGTCTCGGTTACGACCCTTGAGGAAGCCAAGAAAGCTTATGACGGAGGGAAATTCGACGTCGTCATTTGTGACGGGGATGTCGAGAGTAAAAATGACGGTATTCGTTGGGCTCTGGAATTGGCAGAGGGTGGTCAGAAAGTCATTATTTTGTCTGCCGGTTACAGGACTATAGAGTTACCAGGTTTAAGCTTTGTTGAAAAAGGTGACTACAACAGAAAAACTTTTCTCAAATTGATTGAGGAGATCTGATTTAAGATGCTTCACGAAGTTTGAACCCCATATAAAAGTTCTGTGAGAGGAGAAAAAAATGGATCCGGATATCGAATTTTTTTATGAAGGTGTAGAGTATACCGTCTCATCCGAAGCCTATGGTCTGGATTTGATTGTTTCCAGACGGCAGGGTACTTAATGTTTACGGCTGGTCTAAGACCTTACCGCCAAGTCCGATCGAGTTGCACCTTGTTCACCATCTCTATGTTGGCTATACACCTGAACGAATTGCTGAGTTGATGAGCGGTGTAGTGGCTCAAGTCAAATAATTCTTTCTATAACACCCCGATTCCAGGATATGAAGGAAAAGCCACGGGTGTAGATTCCTGCTACATGATCGGGGTATCTGCACAGATGACGGATTGACCTTCAGGAGATTAATTCATGTACAAAAAGATCTTGCATGTTGAGGATTCAAGTCAATGGCGATCCCATGTAGCAAATGTGTTGGTCCCCCTTGGTTATCAGGTGACGTCTTTTTCGAACCTTACCCAAGCTAAGCAGGCTTTTGCTAATGAGGCGTGGGATGTCGTAATTTGCGACGGAAGCGTAAATGGTCGAGGCGATGGTCTTGATTGGGCCGATGAACTTTACTCTCAAGGTCAGAGAGTCATTGTCTTGGCAGTCTTTACACGTCCAAGAAACCAAGGTATTTCCTTCATCGACAAGGGAGAATTTAACAGCGATGACCTTTTAAGGCTTGTTGAATATTAGACGGGCGATTTGTTGAATCTTTACTTTAGAGTCCAGTTTTTGGACTCTCCGCAATTATTTTTAATTTATTCAAAGACTCTGGAATAAAGTGTTTATTCAAATTGTGTGTATTGCACACTCAACTTGGATTAACTTTTTACTTTATTTCGGAGTCTTTTTTTATGCAAACTTCATGAAACGAAGCAGTGCCAAGCTTTGCTTACAATGCGTAAGCAGTGCCAAGCTTTGCTTACAATGCGTAAGCAGTGCCAAGCTTTGCTTATATGTCATCCGTCTCAGAGAGACCCGCCCTTTAAAGCGGGGACGATGTCATGAGGAGTACATTTTTAAGCGGATTTTGCTTTCAATTCTTTTTCAACTCTCTCTGCCAAATAAATCTTCATGAGAGACTGATACGGTACGTCTTTCGCATTAGCCAACTCTTTGATTCTTCCCAGTAAATACGACGGAAGTCTTAGTGAGATAGATTCGGTTGTTGGTTTGAGTTTAGACAGATCCAATTCTACAGGATTATTCCAGTCGAAATACTCTGAACTATCCACCTTAGCCCAGAAATCTCTTTCTTCGTCTTCGCTTTTAAACTTGGGTATAGCTTTAATTTTCTTTTTTGGCATATCTTTGTTTTTCTTTCTTGTTTTGATTTCTTGCCGAGATTATTCTAATTTTTTTATTTCTAATCGTAAAAAAGATTGATAGCTCTCTTTTGTTGTCGGTCACTCCAAGTGCTTGAAATCTTTTTTCCAGTATTGAATGCTTTATGTCGGGAAAAATCATTAATGGTCTATTCAGAAATACCTCTTCTGTTTCTTTGTAATGAACTTTATGATTAATCCAATTTTTTTCTATATTACCCTTATCCCAATCAAAAGCAAGGGGAGTAGGTAATTTTGCCACGAGTTAAGTATATTACAGTAATATACTCTCAGTCAAGAGGATTTGTTTGAGTAGTATGCACGGCGCATACAAGACAACCAATATAACAATTATATTTAAATTCTTCGTTGACAAATTTTGCCTATAATGTTATGTTATATACGCATTGTAAATATCTTTTTAAATCTCGCTAAATAGATTATTGGGATAATATGGATAGAAAATTTAAGCTTGTTACTTTTTTAACCACATTAGTTTTTCTTATCACTTTCAGCTTGGATTTCTTTTCGGAAATTATTACAACTTACGCAAATACTCAACCTCCGAGCTTCCCTTCTTGCACAGAAAAAATTTTTGAGCAAGATGGCGATTGGGCACATTATGACTTTGGTGTGCATGGAGTTCCCGGAGTAGCTAACCTTGAGGGGAGTGATGATGTTTATTCGTTATCGGGTGGTAATTTTTTACAGTGTTTTTGCCCTCTGGGTAGTGATCAGGGAATTCAATCCGATTGGTGGAGGGTCGGATACCTAGGCTTATCGGAAAGTGAAATCGGAAATTTTCTTTCTCAAGGTTGGATAAAGGAGCAGGGATCAGGTTGGAACTTGTTTGACGATACTTACCTTGTAAAAAATTCTAATTTTTCTTGTGTACAGCCCACACCTACACCAACTCCTACAACGATACCAACGATAACACCGACACCCACAACAACTTTTGTACCGACTGCGACTCCTACTCCCGGCCCTGAACCTGAACAGGCGCGATGTACCGGATTATCTGTAAGTCCTCAAGAAGGAACTGCTCCGCTAACAGTTCGATTTACAGGATCGGGGTTTGATAAAAATGGACCGATTTTAGAGTACGAGTTTGATTTTGGAGACTCTTCTGGTTTTCAGCCTCAGGTTTGGAAACAAAAGGAACCAGAAGCTGCACACAGATATGAAAATCCAGGGACTTTTGTTGCCACAGTCAAAGTTAAAGACCAAGCCGGTATCTGGAGGGACGGAAATAGTGACTGCAAGAAGACAATAACGGTACATGGTAAACCTCAGGTTTTAGCTGCGGCTAAAGTAAAGGGTTTGCCCGAAGCGGGTTCTCCTATTGGCGCATCGGGTGTAATCATTTCTTTGGGATCTTTGGGTGTCTATCTTTATAAGCGCTTCAAGATTATTTAGAAAAATCGATAGTCAGTTTAAAAATTTAGTCCTCAAGAATGAGCGTTTGCCAAATATTGTCCAAAAGATTAATTTAAAAATTTGATTGATTTTTGTGCTCAATGCACTTTTACTCAATTTTTCGGGCAATTTTGTAGTTCGTGCCCGGGTATTTGGAGTTGTTATTTTGTCACAGTAAAAATTGTATAAATGCATTTTAGCTTTTGACTTTAATTAACATGTTTCCCAAAGGTACAATCTATCAATCAGGAAAGTCACCGGAAAGGGCGGATATAAAAATCTCTCTCTCTTTCAAAAGGCGTCTAATCTACCACTTTATAAGCAAATCAGGAGCAGGAATAACGGCTTTTATGATCCTCAGCTTTCTTTGGACTTTCTTACCGGTTTTGAAAGAGGAAGTTTATTACGACCTCGGACTTTCCAAAGACCAACCAGCTAAAACCGAAAGCCGAATTGATGTTGCAGAGGCTGATAAAGTTATTGCGGTACAAAAGGAGGCAGAAGGCTGGGGGGTAAATTCGTATTTTTCTATCGTAATTCCAAAGATTAGTGCCGCGTCGAATGTTCTTGCCAATATAGATTCTGGAAATAAAAACGAGTATACGGATGCCTTAAAGCGGGGAGTGGCTCATTCCAAAGGTACATATTTTCCCGACCAAGGCAAAACCATTTTTCTTTTTTCGCATTCCACCGACTCGCCCTTAAATATTGCCCGGTACAATGCAGTATTTTATCTTTTGAGGAAAATGGAAGTAGGGGATAATATCATTGTCTTTTTTGCAGATCAGAAATATGAATATAAGGTTACCGAAAAACTTTTTGCGGAACCCGAGGATACTTCTTGGCTAAATTATGATTCCAGTCAGGAGAAGCTAATTTTGATGACTTGCGATCCTCCCGGTACAACTTGGAGAAGACTTCTGGTGATCGCCGAACCTCTAAAATAATATAATTATTATAAAGTTTATAACCGTTATAATAGTTATATGAGAGAATCTTCCGGAGGTTACAAAAAACTTCCATTTTTCAAACAAGCTGAAATTATTTACGACTTCATATATGAATTTACGAATCTCTACATCAATCCCAAATCAAGAACTAAAGATCAAATGGAACAAGCTGCAAGGTCTGGAAAACAAAACATAGCCGATGGCTATTTGCAAAAAAGTATCGAAGGAAAATTGAAGCTGTTAGGAGTTTCAAGAGGGTCATTGGAAGAACTTCTAAATGATTATCAGGATTTTTTAAGACAGGGAAATTTGGCCATTTGGGATCAGAATGATCCCAAATCCGTGGCGATCCGCAGGATCGCTTATAAAGCTAATAAATCTTATAACGATTATAAACGTTATATTGAGAATCCAGAACAAGCAGCCAATTGTATGATTTGTCTTATCAACCAGACAAACCTGCTTCTGGATCAAAAGATAAGATGGTTACCAGAGAAGTTTGTAAAAGAGGGGGGATTTAGAGAAAGCTTGTTTAGGAAAAGGGCAGAGTACCGGAGAAAAAAGAAGATTTTATAACTATTATAAAAATTATAACAGTTATTTTTTTTGGAGAAAAAATAAATCCCAGGGAGGGAGGAAAAGGTGAAAACTGTTCGGTGCAAATACCGATAAGTTTGGCGTTAAAAACGCACCTTTTCTCCCTGCCCTGGGTACCGGTAAACGAATCAATTGGCCTTGGGGGCTTCGACTCTGGTTCGTACGAACCGGATCACAAGCGGTGAGCCGAAGGCTCCCCAAGGTTGATGACGGGTTAGAAACCCATTATTCTGGCTACGGTGTTGCTCAAATGGCCAAGTCCACCGAAGAGTAGGAACAAGAGGACTATCACTATTATGTAGGCGATCCACACTTTGTCGCGGTCTTTCTGCGACTTAGCCCTCAAGAGGCCTGTTCCTAAACCTACTCCCAGCATAATTCCCAGGATAATCAAAATTGTCAAATTGAGGTTAAACATTGTTTACCTCCTATGCAGGTACTGGTTGGCCGCGGCGGGACTTGCCATGCTTTTCAGCTTCAGGCTGACCCTTTGATTTGCCATTCTTGCGGCCGTTGCCGTTGGTGCGTCCCTGGCCGGTTGCCAACTCGAAGTCAGCAACAGCTGTGTAACCAGCGGGAGCGCGGCTCGTGCGCATACTGGCCATAGCAGCCTCGGTGGCTGCCAAGTTCGCCTGGCGGGCACGCTCGGCGTTTGCCTCACGCTCCTTGGCAACCTTTTCGGTAGTCTCTTTCCGTTCCCGAGCTTTCTCTTCGTCGAACCCGGTACTGGTGAGGATGACAAATCTACCGTTACCCCTGCCCGAAACCTGATCTAACCAGTCAGTATCATGCCGATCATTACGATTTTGGCGTTCAATGGCGTGGTGATAACCACACAGTGTATGACCTTGAGCCTTAAGCGGATTATTGCACCCGCTTATATGCTTGCAAAACCCATAAGGGGCACGAAGCGCTCGCCATAAGTCCCAGGCTTTTGGTAGCCAATGATCGATCTCGCGCTGCATCTTGACTAGATCTTTCTCGGTCAAGATTTTTGCAATGGCTTCGCCAAGTTCGGTAACGCCTTTTTCGTGATTGTAACGGTACTTATACGCTTGCGGTACCACGCTCTTCCAGGTCTCGTACATACCTGGAATCATGCGCGCCAAAACCTCGAGTTGGCCAGCCTGAGCAAAGCGATAAGCGCGAAGACCGATTAAGCGATCCCGAGGGGTGTCTTCTTCGTCACTATTGCGCATTTTGAGCAGATTAATTACATCCGCTCGAATCCCAGGAGAAAAAGCATCCCGGGTGACCTTGTTTTCTAAAATCCTTTCGGCCTTTTCGCCGAAGGATAAATTCTGGTTCTTAACCATTTTTTTCTCCTGTATAGTCGAGAAATCTTAAAAATGAATATTATAAATCCTTGAGCCAACACAGCTCTCGGATTTGTCACGCTGAGCGTGACATTAAGGACAAAAAAGTCGGTATCCTTCCTTTCTTCTCCCTAAAGGGAGAGGCTAAAAACGGATAAGATAGGCTGCTTTTGTTATTTTGGCAGCACAACAGGTACTAGTAATCTTTATTTACTTACTACTTACAACCTACAACTTACTACTAGTGTCTGTAGCGCTGCCAAAATTAATTCGTTTACTATTTAAAAGAGCAAAATGATTAATGATCGATAGCTAATGCAAATTATTAGCCATCCATTTTCAATCACTTCGTTGACTCAAAAGTTTTCATTTGTTTTAATTAAAATATGCCATTAATTAAAAGAGATCTTGAGTTAATTAGATTCGTTGTAAAAAATGTTCTTGAAGAATCTTTTAAAGATCCAAACAATCCTTTGAGAAAAGAAATACGAAAAAGCCGCGATGAACTAAAGACTGAAATAAGGAAAATCGGCGACAAAGTGAATAAGTTAGATAAGATTCATCCTCAAGGCCACCATCTTTCTCTTTGAAAAGATTATTCAAAGTTATCTGGTTTTAAATGTGCAGAGTTGTACCGATAACTTTAACGGTACATCTAAGACTCTCCTCACGGATGGTTTTCACGGGTTTCCAGGTGTGAAAACTATATTTAGCCTTGGAAGATCGTTTTCGTTTGATATTAATGTTTTGTTAAGGAATATCCTTCTGTTCTTAGCATTTGGCTTTCTCTTCTATTCGAATACGCCTCATGCTGCGAACCTAGAAGGATTGTGATTTATACGCGAAAAAATTTCGTTTTTTTAACTTATTTTTTCTGATAAATCACAAAAAACCGCCTTTAGAGGCGGCAGTCAATTTAAATTATGAGTGGTGGGTTATGAGATATGAGAAAACCGTGTTTCTATTTTTTTACTAATTACTCACTTCTAACCGCTCATCACTCAATCTACCTCTAAAGCATCCTATTTAGATATGGAAATATAGCATAAAAGGGGAGAAAAGTCAAGATACTATGGGTTAGATTAGTACTTTCTTATCCGCACAAACTTTCAATTGTCAATTTCTTACTCGTCTAAGAAATTGACGAAAGAAGGACGCCGCATTAATTTTTCAGGCTTTCAATATCTTGTTCGTGTTATGCAAAAGCTCGCGTACAAACACTTGTATGCTCGATTTTTTGCAGCTGACGAACTCACTCGACATTTCAAGATTTCAAAATTAGGCGGATTAATTTATATCTTTTAAAACCCTATAATATTGAAAGCTAAAAAGGTTTGTGTTATAATCCGCACATCAAAAACAAATTTGGACAGTTTTGCCTGTCCCTTTTTGTTTGATAGCATCTTGACCCCACTTCGCTCTTACGAGCTTCGAGGGGTTTGCGGTGCTGTCGCACCTTAACAAAATAATTGCGGAACGAGTTACTGCTTTCGGCAGTAACGAGCGAAGTCCTACGAAGTTTTAACGAAGTAGGACGGATTTAGGTGGCCGGAATTTTGGATATAAAATATTTGATGTCAGATTTAAGATACATTTCTAATGTCCAAACCTTCGGCCATCTAAAAATAGAAAAAGATGACCTGATGTATCCATTTTATCCGAGTAATGCTCGGGAAGGAGAGATTAAAACTCAACTTTAATGTTTGGCAAGCTGTCAAATCAACCCCTTTAAACACCCGAAAAACGGGAAAGGAGATTTCCGTAATGATCAAAAAAATTAGACCTGCGTTATACCGGGTCAAAGGAAGCCCGTGGGCTTGGGTTATGCTTGGTGAATTGGCCGAAATTATTGGAATTGAAGCGAGTAAAATCGTCTTTAACTACACCGATCTAACTCGCAAAGTAGATATAATTCGTCCAAGATCAGGTATCGTCGATCAATTTCCTGGATCAGAATTATACTCTACACTCTCCGTCCTTGAAAAAGGAGATCAAGAAAGTCAGAACCGTGCAAGTGAGCTTTTTGTTCCTGCAGGATGGGCGCTCGGCGTACTGAAAGCTGTTGAAGTAGACACTGCGAAGTCATTTAAAGTTCGTGCAACAAACAGCTCTGGATGGCTTGAAGTAGGGCAAGACCACATCGTTGTGACATTCTCAAGCCAAAAGAGCGTCACTTTGCCGGTCGACCTCATAAAGCTTTTGGAATCTGTAAAGAAGGAGAAACGCCTCGGTTTTGAAGGATTCTCTTTGGCTTTTGACACAAGTAAGAACTACCAAGGATCACGTCATAACAGAAACCGTAAGCAGGTTTACATCTTCCTCGATAAGAGTCTAGAAGGTGCTGACCTTCTCGTGGTCTTTCGTTCAGACCTGTTAAAGACCCTTGAAAAGCTTTTGGAAGCGGGATCGGAGAGTTAATCTTTCCATTAAGAACGATGTAAACTTCTTTCTAATATGTTCTGACTTTTGATTAAAGGAGGAAGAAAGATGGCTACAATTGTTGTAGTTGATCCGGGTAAGATTTGGCTCGACTTTCTTTGCGGTCTTTTCGGCGATAATGGTTGTGGCGTTATGCCATTTACTAATCTTGCCGATGCAAAGGTAGCCTTAGAAACAAATCTTGTTGATTTGATTATCTGCGAAGCGACTGTTTTGGAACCTGGGGATGGAATTCTCTGGGCACGTGAGCTTTTGGCTCGCGGGCAGCGCGCAGTCTTGCTCGCATACTCTGGTTCGCACCGGGGTAACGATCCGAAGATTTTGAGCAAGGCGGCCATTAACGCCAATCTACCGGCGCAGCTTCTCGAGCTTTTGACCTAAGACCATCAATGGGGTCTGTAACACTACTTCATTGCAGAAAATCTGCAGACCCCTTATCAGTCTTTTAAGATAAGAAAGGAGGATTATTATGGCTTTGCCAAAAAACCGTGAAGCGGTACAGAAAATTTTGGACGAGCTCGAACCCCGAATTTTGGGGCAAGAGCAAGGAGGATTCACCTGCAATTGCGGAGCAGTACATAGCTCTGCGGGAATAGCAGTTAAAATCGATCCTGCCGGTGACACCTATCCAGGACAGGAAACTCTTTGGCGCCTTTGGTCGGTTCGGATAAAACCACACGACGGAAACCAACCATGGAGTTGTGGTTTGTCCTTTTTCTTGGGTGCCGATGAGCTGGACGCCATGTTCAAGCGCTACTTCGGCGACCAAGAGGAGGAAGGACCACTCTACCAATTGGAAATTGATCGAGCAGATCGTGTCCATGCGGATCTGCCACCTGCTGTACGGAT
>MGHI01000043.1 GCA_001793155.1 Candidatus Woesebacteria bacterium RIFCSPLOWO2_01_FULL_39_61 | reverse complement strand
CCCACCGGTTACCAGAAGTCTCATTTTTTTGCATTCAAAGCTTTGTTTGCCATATAATTACTAACTTCCAAAAGACTGTCAAAGGTTCCCGCGTCAGCCCACAACCCTTCAAAAAGATTTACCTTGAGCTCTCCCTTTTTTAGAAATAAATTATTAAGATCGGTAATTTCTATTTCACCCCGGGCTGAAGGCTTTAGACTTTTTGCATATTTGATAACTCGGGAATCATAGGTGTACAAACCAACTACGGCATAATCACTTTTAGACTCCTTGGGTTTTTCTACGATAGACAATACTTTACCCTCTTCATCAAACTCAACAACTCCAAAGCGTTCAGGGTCCGTAACCTTTTTGGCAAAAACCATAGCACCTGATTTGAACGACTTAATTTCTTTTGCAAAACCGTGATTGTCAAAAATGTTGTCGCCCAAAATCATGGTAACGTTATCGTTATCAATAAAATCCTCTCCGACTATAAACGCATCTGCCAATCCTTTAGGTTCTTCCTGAATGGCGTAGCTAAAACGTGCTCCGAATTCTTTACCGGAACCAAGCAGGTTTAAAAACTGGCCTGAATATTGCGGAGAAATTATAATTAAAATGTCAGTGATTCCCGAGGAAACTAAAGTTTGAATAGGGTAGTAAATCATGGGTTGGTCATAAACTGGAAGAAGCTGTTTGCTGGTAATCTTGGTTAAGGGACGAAGACGAGTGGCACTGCCTCCAGCTAAGATAATACCTTTCATAAATTTAAGTTTTAGACGAACAATGATAGCAAATTACGCTTTCTATAGTCAAAATCAAGTATGTTTATCCGCAACGCTCGAAGCACCCCAACTATCGGGCTTAGTTTTAGCAACATATCCGTTGCCATTCACCATTCCCACTACTTCCCGAATCATTTCTCTTGTCGGTCCCAAAGGTCCAACGTCAATGTGAATCTCAAGGTCGTATTTTGCGGGTGAGACTTTTTTTCTCACCCGTGGAACAATTTCCTGGGCAATGTCCAAGCTCATAAGAGTTTCTGTGTATATTTTGTCTCTTAAAATAGGCTTTTGAAGACGTTTTTCTTTCTTCCAAAAATATCTTGCGCCCTTTCCCTGACGATAAATGACGATCGCAGTAACGTAATCAATCTCAGCTTTTCCGTTTAAGCGCCGGCTCTGAGAATCTGTTCCTATTATTAAACTGTAAAATTCACTAGGTTTCTCATCCACAAAAGAGGCAATCTCTTCTATCATGCCTGAGATTTCGACCTTACCCTTTGAGGGGCTGTAAAAATGACCGTTTTTAGTATCTGGCATAGCCAAATTATACATTTCTTTAAACATTTTTGAAATAATTTGGCTAGTGGTATAATTTGCATACGCATGAACAGAAAATCAAGAAAGGTCAAAAAAGCAATCATCGCTGCAGCAGGATACGGAACGCGGTTTTTACCTGCTACCAAAAATCAACCAAAAGAAATGTTGCCGATAATTGATAAACCGATTATCCACCACCTGGTAGAAGAATGTGTGGATTCGGGTATCACGGACATAATAATGGTCACCAGGGTCGGACAAGGAATTATGGAGGACTATTTTGACAGTCATATTGAACTCGAGCAAATGCTCGATACTAACGGAAAAGAAGATCTTTTAAAAACAGTCAAAGAAATTCCAACCTTAGCCAATTTCGTATATGTTCGCCAAAAAAAGAACCTACCATATGGGAATGGCACCCCCTTGCTTGTTGCAGCACCCTTAATTGATAATGATGAAGCATTTGTATATATGTTCGGAGATGACTTAACAATCTCAAAGACTCCTGTAACAAAACAGCTGATAAATGTGTATTACGAACAAAAGCCTTCTGCCATACTTGCAGTTCAAGAAGTTCCGGACAACGAGGTTGAACGCTACGGTACGGTTAAATACAAAAAAAAGGCTAAATATAAATACGAGATAGAATCGCTACTCGAAAAAATGCCGCTTGGAAAAAATCCCTCAAATATGGCCCAATTTGGAAGGTTTGTCTTTAGCTATGACGTAATAAATCAAGTTAAAAAAACACCAACGGGTAAAGACAACGAGCTTTGGGTTTCTGACGTGCTAAATTCCTTGGCTAAAAAAGGAGCAAGGGTGATTGCACAACCAATCGAAGGTGAATGGCTAACGACAGGGGACCCACTACGCTACATGAAGACTCAAGTAAGGTTCGCACTCGAAAGAGAAGATATTGGTCGGGAATTTTCAGAATACCTACGTTCGCTTAAGCTCTGAAAAGTACCGAAAAAACAATTACTACTCCTAATACTGCTATAGCCAGATACTCCAAAATAAGCGATGTATGCAAGTTTCCGTGAATAAAGTGGTGTACCAATCCCCAAGATACGTATGACGCGGCCACGGCTACGGTTATTACGGCCTGAAACGCCTTATCGTAGGAAAAAAGATAAAAACCCAATATTCCGGCAAGAATTACCCCCAATAAAGGTAAATAATGTGAAAAGTGGTGTGTAAGCTCTTTATACATCTCTATCTTAATAATTTAGAGTATTTGACCGGCCTTAGCAATCAGTATCAATGCTAAAATCATTCCCAAAAAGGCAAGGTGGGCAAAGGTTCTTCCTCCAACCCGTGGAATTTTTCTTCGTGCAATTACAACCGCGTCAATTATCATAACTATCGACAAAAGAATAATTGTGGCTAAAGAAATACTTCTTGTGGTATCAAAAGGTGAAAGTAGAATTTGAAACCCACTGGCTTTCTCTTGGGACAGTTCGAGATTTCCCAATTCATTGATCTGTGGGGTAGGAATAATCGAGGTCTGAGCAATTGGGGCAGGCAAAAGAGTTTGTGTCGGAACAAGCGTAATTTTGGGAGAAGGAATAAGCGTTGGTGACGGAGTTGCCTCTGGACGGGCTTGGGCAACCGGAACCGGGGTCGATGTGTCGGATAACTGAGTTCCGAAAAGCTGAACTATAATAGTTGTATCAACCCCCGCCAAGTCTCCTTCGACTACGGCAACTCCGATATCTTTATATTTGCTGGAAAGCATGTTGTCTCTGTGGGAGGGTGATGCCATCCATGCTTCGACAGCTGAGTTGGGATCGGAAAAGTCGCGGGCTAAGTTCTCTCCTGCATAGCGATATTTATAACCAGCGCTTATAAAAAATGACCAGGGTTCGGTTCCATCCGATGCAACATGTGCCCAATAATCATAAGCCAACATATGATCTCCTTTAGCCTTGGCAGCACTTGTCAGGGCTGGATTATACGTTAATGGACTCAAACCTGCTTCTGTTCTTCTTTTATTCGTGAGTGTAATGATTTGATCCGGTGGGATATTTGCCGAATATCCTAAGACTTTTAAACCTACACTCGGAGCAGAACTCAAAAAAACCTGAAAGACAATTATAAAAGCAACCAGCAAAAATAAAGTCGTGGAGTGTAAAAGCTTGGCTTTGTGGTTATTCGAATAACCCGGATAAAAATAGTGAGCAAGTCTGGCTGCAAATATCATTTAATTTCATCTTACCTTGTAGATAAGCGTCTGGGCAAGACCCTCAATATGAATCTCCCTCGAGCTTACGCTCGGGGTACCTTCTCCCCTCGCTTCGTCGGAGAGAAATCCCTCCGAAGCGAAATATTATTCGTTCTCATCCACAATCTTACGATTGTGGTATTTCGCGAAGGGGGATAAAACTCTACGATCTTTTGGCTACAACGATCAGTCTTTTACTGTCCTGAAACCCGGAACAGGTATAAAGAGTCAAGGTTTCGTCTTCGGTTGGTGAAATTACCTCAATCTGATCGGGATATACTTCTTTTATTTCTTTCACTTTATATCCATACCACTTATCGTCCGTCAAAACGTAAATAGCCATGCCAACCGCAACATCTTTGAGCGGCAGAAAAAGTCCTTCTCTTGCGTGTGCAAAAATCACCTGATTTCCAGGTTTTCCAGGTAGCCCAGAACCCGATCCCCAAGCAGATCCTTCGGAAAAGACCTCCCAAAAGCCGTTAACAATTTCGGCCTTTTTAACCTCTAAATTAATAGAAAGCTCGGGAATAATAACCCTTTTGGGTAAATCGTCAACACCATCCGTTTCAGATAAACCTTTTATTTCGACAGGTTCGTTTGCAAAAGTTACGGTTTTATATTGTGATTTTTCTGCCAATTGCCCTACACTAAGAAGCAAACCTAAAATAAATAACGCAAGTCCCAAAGTCAACTTTGATGGTTCTTTTTTCATAGATTAATTAGCGGACTCTCCTTATACGAAGAAATTACAGATAAAGTCTCCTTTTTGTAAGCTTTTTAGATGGTATTTCGCAAGTTATATATTTTAAACCGAGTATTACCATCCCAAGGCCGATCCAGAAAAAGAGTGCTTGAGCTACCTCACTTGAAGTATCAGATAATCCTATTACGCCCGGACCAGTACTTGCCGCTTCGGATAGTAGTACACCTTCGCGACTACTTCCTCCACCGTGTACACCTCCGTCTCCGCCGTTTCCACCGTCCTCACCGTCTTCTGTCGGAGGCTCAATTTTTGGCTCCTCTTCGCCATCCTCGAAAATCTCTTCCTGGCAACAATCGGTAATATTTATGCTACCTAAATTGACAAAATTTCTAATAAAAAAGTCTAAAGATATGTCTCCGGTTTTTATAGTTACATCACCGGTATTATCATTAGCAGAATTATCTCCGGTAACAAGATTCCAGTTGACATTGTTTAAAATATTAGCCTCCTGGTTTAATAAAACATTATTGTTATTTATGAAACTAGCATATATAAAATTTTGCGACTCTGCTCCACTTCTTTTTATCAAAGCTTCTATATCGCCATTGCCTCCGGCGACACTAACACTCGCAATATTTATTGGGTCATTTACTATACTACCAGCTACCTTGATGCCGCCTGTTTTTATAGTTACATCGCCGGTATTATTATTTGCTAAATTAGCTCCGGTATTAGCATCTCCTTGAATATTATTAGTGATATTAGCACTTTGATTGATTGAAGTAATTACGGTCGACTTTTGGTTTAAACTGACTATGTTTTCGGACCCAGAACCATTCCCACTTATTGCTAGAGTATTTTCACCCGTACAACAATTATCGCTATTTACTTGTGAAATATTAGTTGTGTTATCAACGTCAACTGAGGTAGTAGCATCCCCGGTACTAATTTGAGTGGAGCCACCTGTATTATCGGACGTGCTGTTATCACCGGTATTGGAAGATACATCCAGACTATTATCTATGGTGCTGGTATTTGATTGTTGGACGGAAGTTGTTGATGTAGATTCAACCGTTGCCTGACTTGTCGATCCCGCTCCATTTTCTGAAATCACAATATCCACTGCCCTCACTGTTTGAGCAGAAATTAAAGATAAGGTAAGAAGTAGGGATAAAAATTTTGTAACCGATTTTCTTACTCGAAATAAATACATCTAACCTCTAGCAGGAACTTTGACGACCAATCTTCTTCTCACAAACCTTAGGAGTAAAGCTACAGGAAGAACTAACAGCAAATATGCTAGGTTAATTCTGACTACCTTTTTACCAGCGATATCGCTATCGATAGCACCCTCTAAACCTGATCCGCTATCTTCATTGCTTGCCAATTCGTTACCACCAGAACCCAAAGCTAAAACAATGTTGCCCAACACTGTTCCGGCTTTATTAGACTTCAAGGAAGTTTGGTTTATTGAAGCAGAGGTTTCGCTGCTATTATTGTCGCTTTCACTTTGACCAGTTGCCGTATTTGACCCTTGCTGTTGGGATGAGGATCCACCAAAAGCCGATTCGTTATTCGCCTGGTTATTATTTTCCTTTTCGTGGCCGGGTGAGACAAAGTCGCCGATCCAGCTTCCGAAAACATTTACTACTGTGACAAATAACTTACCAGTGCCAACTATATTGTTATTTACAAAGTTGACGATATTTGCGACTATACTTGCGTCTCCTGTTGCAATAGTAGAATCCCCGCCAGTATTTCTGCTCGAGCTGTTTCCGCCGGTATTAGCGGACAAATCTAAATTATTTACAATTTTAGCTTTGTTAGCTTGACTAATAGTCGTATTGGTTTCCTGATTGACGTTACCACTATTAGCCGAGTCAGAACCGTTACCAGAATTAATAACAGAGATCTCGCCATTCTCGTCAACGACGAATGAAAAAGTCTCGGATCCTGCTACGTTAGATCCGTCGGGAGCTCCAAGTATTCTTCCGATCCATTGACCGGCTTCATTAACTAAAACCAACCAGTAATTGCCGCCGGTTAAATTTAAATTAGCAATATTTACAACTTGTGCAAAAATACTTGAATCACCGGTAACAACTTTACTGTCACCCCCCGTGTTCTCGCTTACCGAATTTCCTCCGGTTGTTGCCGACAGCAAAAGATTATTTTCTATATCTGCGTCATTAAATTGAAACGTATTATCCTTCGTCGTTTGATCTATTGAAGCTGTATTCTCACTTCCTGTCCCGTTACCTGAATTTTTGGCGAGAATGTCAGAAGTACAGCAGGAAAGAACAGATCCGTCGGGAAAGATTATATCTCCTACCAGATTTCCAAAAATATTTACGACTGCGTAAACAACTTCCCCGGCAAAATTGTTATTTACAAAATTAAGTACTGAAGCCTGGGTGTTCGCATCACCGGTAGTAATAGTCGAGTTTCCTCCGGTATTTGCATCCGTAGCATTATCTCCTGAATTAGACCCCAGAATTACGTTATTTTCTAAAAGAGCGTCATTGGTTTGAAAGGTGTTATCGTTTGTGATTTGATTTACATCACCAGAATTACTGGAGTCAGTCCCATTGCCTGTGTTTTCAACAGTTGTGTTACCACCAGGGCATCCCGAAATACAGTTTGATCCGAAATCCAGGACAATATCCCCTATATAATCTTCTGCAAAATCAAATTCGGCAACCATAAAGCCATCCACGTTGGTATTTACCGCGTTGATTACAGTTCCTGACGTATTGGCGTCTCCAGTTTTAATCTCCGAGTTTCCAACGTTATTGGATGCAGAGTTACTTCCTGTTACAGAATTTTGATTCAGGTTATTCGTTACATTGGCGTCATTATTCTGTAGGGTGTTGTTGTTATTCACTATAGACGCGGATCCTGAATTATCAGAGTTGCTTCCGTTCCCGGAGTTGCCTATTGTTATACCTCCTGTACCGGAATCGGGTGTTGCCGAGAGATTACTATTAGCATCCGTTGTAACAACCGATGAGTTTGTGGTGTCTCCGGTTGAGATGTGTGTGTCGCCGGTCTGACCGTCCGCAATTTGTCCTGAAGAGCTGTTGCCGTTAGTTCCACTGCTTGTTGTAGCAGGGATGGTAGAAGAATCCTGATTTGTATTATCTGTTTCTTGATTGGTTGTGTTATTACTATCTGATTGCGACTCTTCCTCTTTAGGAACCTCAGTAGGTTCTGGAGTTGATTGGCTCAAAGAAATAGTCGGTTCGGGTGGAACGGTAGGAGCAGCGGGGGGCGAATATGAACTTTCCGGTTCGGACGGAGACGTTGGAGCACTCGGCGCACTAGGAAAATCATAGGCAAAAACATAAATAAGGGGATTTTGAACCAACATTACAATTGTCGCAAGAAGCGCAATCAGAACTTTAGTTATTTTAGGAAATTTTATATGCATTTTTTTATTTAATCTTTTCTTGAAAAATATCGAAAACCATTTGCCTTTTGACCTTGGGGCAGGTTCGTAAATCGGTTCGTTAATAATTTTTACCTCAATCAGCTCTTGTACTATTTTCAACTTTATCTAATTGCTTAACTTTAACTATCTAAGGTGTTTTCTTTATAGAAAATTTCAATAAATTGAACTTTTATATGTTCTCCTCTTTAGAGTATGTCATTAACCTTAGTTTTCAGGGAGGTCCGTCGAAGTGCTGACAGACCGTCCCTGAAACATCAGGTTCACTTATCCAGTCCAGTGTAACCAGGCCCAAAAAAATGTCCAGTTAAATCCGAAGTCAAATTCTGGAAATTCTGGAAGGTCAAAACCGTCACCATAAACGTTGACGTTGCCGGCATTATCAACTTGGACATCGGCATCAATATCACCGGTTGATAAAGAAGGATCTGCTCCGTCTAATCCACCAGTATTATCATCGGTATCATTGTCTCCGGTGTCTCCATCAATTTTAACGTCATTTTCAATTCCACAATCATGTCCACGACGATGCTTTCCGCCTAGTGATCCTGCTTCTACGTTATCTTCAGCACAGTTACCCTGGAAGACTGCTAAATCACTTCCAAGTTCTGCTTTTATATCATTGTCAGAATCAGTACCATTTTCTGCGATTTTGGCTAAAATATCATCAAAAAGACACGGACAATCGACTTCTGCCCAGTTGAAATTAGCCCAGGTGTCAAGTGCAACCTTGACATCAATATCGCCGGTTTCAACATCAATTTCTCCGCCGGTATTATCATCAGCACTGTTATCTCCGGTGTCGGCATAGACTTTAACCTTATTCTCAACGTCAGCTTCATTGGATTGAACCAATGTCACGCTTCGATCTAAATCAAGATCGATATCGTTGTCTGAGTTAGATCCGTTACCGATTATCCAGGCACTTAAATCACCTGCACCACCCCCTCCTCCACCAACTCTGGCAGAGTTAGAATTAAGAGCATTGGTGATCTCTATACTTTTCACATCAATATCACCTGTTTTAAGGGTGACTGACCCGCCAGTATTGTCATCAGCACTGTTATCTCCGGTATCTGCATAGACATGAACGTCGTTATCGACGTCTGCCTCATTATTCTGAAAAAGTTCAGTTGTGGATTTCTTGTCCAATTCAACTTTATTATCAGAATGTGTTCCGTTACCAGAGATTAAAACATCAACATCACCTTCGCAGTCGCATTCTTCAACACTTGCAACATTACTGTTTACAGCATTAGAAATACCAACCTGAGTGGTAATATCTCCTGTTTCAAGATCTACCTCCCCTCCAGTATTATCATCAGCACTGTTACCTCCGGTGTCTGCATTGACGTGAACGTCGTTATCTATATCGGCTTCATTGCTCTGAACGACCGTTGTGGTTGAATTCAAATTAACGTCAGCAGTGTTATCAGAACTTGAGCCGTTTCCGGAGATTATAAGGGTTGTTCCTGCAAATGCAGGAAGTGCGGAATTAACTAACAATGTAGCAGCAGCAAAGGCTGTTACTACTTTCTTTTGTAAATCTGTCATATAATTTTATTCACCCCCTTTCCTGATTGGTCCCGAGTCAGACTCGGGGCACTTCACCTAAAATTAAATTAGATCCGTTTCCTTTTTTAGCCGATGTGGCTACAAACGAAAACGGAGGCGCCCCAGTTCAACTCCGCCAAAAGGCGGAATTAGGTTAAACTGGAGAGCCTCCGTTTGCGGTCAGCTCTCTAAATTTAATATAGGTAACTAAATTAATTGGGCAGATCAATATATTCTATTTATATAGGTCGTAATTAAAAAATAATTACTTAGTAATATTTATAACAAACTCAGCGGTTTTGTCAATAGGCTTATTCGTAAAAAAACTGTATAACTATAAAATTATAGTGTTATTCTTTGCAAAATTATCTATCCCCTTTTTATACTAAACCTACAGCTCATTTCAAAGTCTTGAAATGAGATGCTACCAAGTCTCACTTGGCCAAGCTTTGCTTACAAGCTCGGCGAAGCCGCTCAAAATCGCTGTAAGCGTGTTTTGAAATAGCTTCTACTTAAATCCAAATTGCCAGACTTTACTTTCAGTGATGATTTTTAAAATTTTCCTTTTTGAGCGGTTTTTCTGATATTCCGAACGGTTATCTGACTTACAATTCCCTTCTGGACGTAAATTTCAACACTGCCGTAAGTTGACACACTTTGAAGCGCCTTTTTTATCTCCAACATCAATGTGTTAGAAATTTTATTAGTCGAGTAGTCGTTTTGCATTTTATCTTAGATTAAGCGAGATCATTTCCTTATCACCGTTTATCTCACCGACCCTAAGTTCTAAGTTTCTGTCGCTTTCGTTGATTGCAAAACCAAGTCTTGTAGGTTTTGTGGAAATTGCCTGAACTTCTACCGGGTCGTTGTGGATGTTCGGAGCGAGCCATTCTTCCTCGTTATTGTTTACAGATAATCTTATATAGTCGCGGGTGTTTATATTAATCGTCTGATTGAATTCATTTTTAATTTTTAGATTAATTATCAAAAAAACTCTTCCTTTAACTGAAGTGGCTGGTTTTCCGGAAATAATTATTTGGTCCCTGAGCTCTGCCTTATCAATTGTCATTCGAATCTTCGAAACTTCTTCTCCTTTGTTATTCTTTAAGGGAAATGTGTACTCTTTATTTATATCCTGCGAAGCTCTTGCCGGCAGGACGTCTATTTTTTCACCAGAAGCTGACCTCTTACCTAAGTTTAAACTTCTAGCGATTTTTACTGCTCCATATATTAATAGTGTCGCGGCAATAATTATTATAATAGGCTTCAAAGCCTTGAAGTTCTTTTTTCTATAAAAACTCTGCGAAGATTGTTCTGTCGCGGCGAATGCTTTCCTCTCTTTAAGAAAAGTGCCCATGCTCATATAAAAAGTTGAAAAGAAATTTTTAATTTTAGAGAAAATAAATGCGATTTTACTGCCTGCTAATGAAAAATATTCATTTACAATTATTCTCTGTGGTAAGCTGATAACCTTCATAATAATAAATAAAATTCAATCTAGTAAATTAGCAGGTCGTTTTAAAGGGCAGTTTCAACTGTGTGAGTATGTTACAAAAGCATAAGATACTTGTCAAGCAATAGTTAAATTGTAAAGTTCATTCAAAAAAATCGCAGCTTATTACCTGTAAACTAAATGGAAACAAGATTACAAGGAAGACTTGGTTAATGATATAGTGACGTTATCATGAGAGGGCTCTTTTTTTATTTCGACTCTTATCTCTATCTCGTAATTTGATCCGACCAAGACGTTTTCTACTTTGTCGTTAGTCTTTGTAGTTACAAAAGTCTTTACATTCATTCCACTTCCCTTTATCTTATCTTTATACCATTGGGTTATGGAATCCACTGAATCACTACTGCTGAAAGAAATCTCACTAGAAGATTCCGATAAAATTTCAGAACTAGGGTAACGATAATCGATAAAATCTGGTTTTGCTGTCGGTAAATTTTTGGGAGTTGGAGAAAGTGGCGGGTTTGTTGGAAAAATTGTTAAAGTTGGCTCGGGAAGTGAAGTATTCTCTTCATTGTTTTCTTGAGATATAGACAGGACTTCTTCATTTTCCCCGCTTTGGTTATCCGAATTTTTTATCTGACTTGTGTATAAAATTCCCGTAAAAAGAGTTGCGATAGCAACGATTGTAATTATTAAATGCATAACACGATTTCATTCTACACCATGGTTGCAAAACATCTTACTGTTGGCAGCTGGAATGGGTTGGTACATACCTACACCACCAAGGTAATGGGTTTCCGGATGGCGACGGAGTCGGAGAACTAATTGTTGGTGTAGGAATTACCTGTGTCGGAGTCGGAATAATAGTTGGAGCAGATGTTACCGTAGGAACCACGGTCGCGGTCGGAGTAGGCAATTGAGTAGGAGTCGGCGTAATCATTATCGTAGGAGTCGAAGTTGGCTCCAAAGTTATCGTACAGCCCAACGCTTTACAAGCGTTTATTCTTCCATACTTCCAATAACTCCCAGTACCGGAAATCGCATCGGCGGAGGACTCTAATTTTTGTCTTATTTCTAAATTACTAAAACTTGGGTTCTGGGCTTTTATCAAAGCTACCAAACCCGCTACATATGACGAAGACATTGACGTTCCGGTCAAAAATTCATAACCACTTTGATAGGTTGAATAAATCGAGACGCCGGGAGCGGCGGTATCCACCCATGAGCCGAAGTTTGAAAAACTCGCTTTTGTGTCGCTTTGCGTGACTGCCCCAACGGCAATAGCATTTGAATAGTAGGCGGGATAGGTCGGACTACTTGTTCCGCGATTTCCTGAAGCTGCAACTACTACGGCTCCTTTATTCCAAGCATAATTGACGGCAGCTTCCAAGGTACTCGAAGAAAATGACCCCCCCAGAGAAAGATTTATTACTTCTGCTTTGTTATCGGCAGCCCATACAATTCCGTTTGCTATCCATGAATAGTAACCACTCCCACTATCGTCCAATACTTTTACCGAAATTAAGTTTGAATCCCAGGAAACCCCAGCAATACCTTGGCCGTTATTAGTGATCGCACTTGCTATACCTGCAACATGTGTACCATGACCGTCAGGGTCCTGAGTCCAAAGACTTGGACACGAACTGAATCTGCAATCGACCGATGATTTAACTTTTGCTCCTAAATCCGGATGCCGGTAGTTAACCCCTGTATCCACAATGGCAATATCAACATTGCTACTCCCACGATTTATATCCCAAGCTCCAGGTGCCTGAATTTTCACCAATCCCCACTGATCTGAAAAATACGAGTCGTTTGGTATGTTAAACTCGGAAGCAACATGGTCTTCTTCAACGTAATCGACCAACAAATTCATCTTAATTCTGTCATTATATTCGCTTACCTTTCCCTTAGGAACCTCAACCACAAAAGTGTTAGAAAGATTGAGTTCTTCTTTCAATTTCAAGCCGTATGACTCAACGACTTTGTTTTTAAAATACTTAGGGATAAGCGGGTGAAATTTAATAATCACCCTATCGGTTAAACCTTTATCTACTGTCATTGCCTGATTATCACGGGGGTATAAAAATAGGTAAAAGGATAAGAAGATAAAAGTTATGAATAGTACTGCGTTTATTTTTTTCATTACCAAAAAATAAACCAATAGAGCCCGGGAGTCAAGAGTTCACCAAATCATTGTAAGTAAAATTGGATGATTAAGATCACTATTTACTATACTAATAAGTTACGTCAATTGTTTTACCCTTTCTTATATCCCTACCATTTACCTTTATCCCGAGTGCCCATCCGATTGCAGACGCCACAGCAACTCCAATCCTTAAACCGGTAAAAGATCCCGGTCCTGTATTTACTTTAATTTCTGTAAGGTCGGTAATTTTTTTCTTTTTCTTTTTGAGTATTTCGTAAATGAAAGGAAGAAGCCTTTGGGATTTCCTTTTTTTAGACAAGGTTTCAAATATTTTGCCGTCTAACTCTAAGTTGATTTTTTCGGAGTCCGAAGTATCGATATAAAGTAACATATTTGTTAGTGCTTCCAACCACGGGGGCGTTTTTTATACCACTTAACCAAAGATTCTACGGAGTTTTCTATAGACCTCGTCGGACACCAGCCTAAGATTTCATTTGCCTTGGAAACATCTGCATAAATTTTTGCGTATTCTCCCTTTCTCTCTTCACCCTTCCTCATCTCAAATTTCACACCCGTAATCTCTTTTACTTTACTAACTACTTCTAAAACAGAATTCCCAGTTCCCGTCCCCAAGTTAATTATTGTATTTTCTCCTCCCTTAAATAAATAATTAAGTGCGGCAAGGTGTGCTTCATTTAAATCAACAACGTTAATATAGTCTCTAATGGGCGTTCCATCGGGTGTACTTACTTTTGGACAAGTCAACGAGAAAGGTTCTATTCCCAACGCCCCTCTTACTGCATTTTGGACTAACAAAACAGATGGCTTTTTGGAGTCACCAATTTCCCCGTCGTCGCTTGCACCGCAGACATTAAAGTATCTTAAAATTACATAGTTTAAGTTTTTTAATCTTCCGTACCATTCGACAATTTGTTCTACCATCCGCTTGGACATGCCATAAGGGTTTGTGGGGTTAATAGGGTGATTCTCATCAACCGGTACATATTTTGTCTCTCCGTATACCGCACAGGTCGACGAAAAAACAATTTTGTTAACACCATGCTCAATAAGCGCAGCTAAAAGGTTCTGACTCCCTGCTACATTATTGGAAAAATATTTTTCGGGATATTCCATCGACTCATTTACTTTACAGCTGGCAGCATAATGAAGGACTGCATCAAAATTCTTTTCTTTCTGGAAAAGACTTTTAAGAGGTTTTCTAATATCCAAATCGAAGTACCTTATTTTTTTACTACCGAATTTTTTTTGCAGGAACTCGAGGGGTTCTCGGTAACCCGTTTGATAATTATCAATAACGACTACCTCAAATCCATTTTGTAACATTAAATAAACAGAGTTAGACCCAATGTATCCGCCTCCACCTGTTATAAGTATTTTACTTTTCATTTGTGCTTCACCTCAATCCGCCTTTGCTTCTCCGATAAATAATCGAAATAAATCCACAAAGCCGATTCAGGTATGATTTCTTTAATTTTTTCCGCCCACTCTATAACTGTGATCGAGCCTCTCTTTTCCCAAATATCCGTTATGCCTAAATTTTTAATCTCAAATTCCAGATCTTTTTCTAATCTATATAAATCGACGTGGTAAAGATCGGACAAAAACGCTCTGTCTTCCAGTTCATACTGCTTTACTAATATAAACGTCGGCGAAATAATTCTTTGGGTAATTCCCAATCCCTCTGCAAATCCCTGCACGAATGTAGTTTTACCGCTACCCAAGTCTCCAGTCAAACAAATAATTAGCTTATTCTTTTTTTCCTTTATTAAATCAAGTGCAACTTTTGTCCCAAAACTTTTAGTTTCTGCGGCGCTTTTGGTAATAATTTCCATATTAAATAAATGGCCAGTAAACTGCCTATTGTATCAAAAAAAACGTCTCTTATTCTTGGTTCTCGTCCCGGTGTTAAAGTCTGATGAAGCTCGTCAGTAAGGCCATAAAAAACTGAAGTGAATATTGCAAACAAACCGGCTTTTTTCTTTTCAATACCTTCTTCTTTTAACGCCCTGTAGATTAATATAGAGAAAACGGCATATTCAATAACATGAGCGGTTTTCTTTATAACAAAATCTTTCCAATGTATTTCCGAGGCTTTGGCCGTCGGATATGACGAAAAAAGATATATCACCAGAGCCCATAAAATAACCGGGAACCAATATCCGAAAAAAGTAGGCGGTTTATTTTTCATCTTCAGGAAATTCTTTGTCCTCAAAATTATATCTTTTTTTCTGATTGCGAAGAAACGCAAAAACAGATACTCCTATAAAAAATAGTCCCAGTACTATTAAGAAAGCTGCTGTATAAGGAAAGCTATTGGTCGTATTACCTTTAACTTGAGGTGTTGGTGTAGGGGATTCTCTCGTATTTGTGTAGCTTGATCCTACTTGCTCACGGTTTCCTTCATTTATTTTGGTAGGCTCAATCTCGCCGGTCTCTTCGGCAATTGCCGTTTTTACTTCAGACTTGGGGGTCGGCCTTATCGTAGGGCTTGGTTTTTTTGTAGGATCTGAGGTATTCGTCGGCTTTGTCGTAGGGGTCGGTACGGAAGTATTGGACGGTGGAGATGTGGGTGTTGGACAAGGCAAACGAGTTCCGTTATTGTTGCTTGAGTTTTTTGTGGCATTTGAGAACCTGTCAACCAACGAATTTGCATCTGGATATCTGCCGATGGTCTCTCCCTGTCCAGGAGCACAGGGGCTATCAGCTTCTCCGTAGATTATTGAGTCTACAACTGTCACATCATCACCTTTTAAGAGTTTTATTTGGTCACTTTCTTTATTCAGTCTGTTACCTGCTTCAATAACATAAAAACTACTTGAAGAAGGGCCAATTATCGTACCGATCGGAATTGTTTCAATTGGCGTATTTGCTTTATCCCGTAAAATCCACCCAGAGATGTCTGTATTTTCAAAAGCAAAGAGCTCGATCCAATCACCGGTTGTTTCCCAGGAACTAAGTTCATTAATAACGACTTGGGCAAAGGAGTTTGAAGGAAAAAGAAAAAAAACTAATGAAAGGATTAGGAATATACGAATCACCAATTTTTAATTTTTAACTGTAATTTAAATTTTGCATTTTGATCTTTAAATTTTAATAATTGATGTGTAAGTAGAAAGTATCTAAATCATTCTCGTCGTGGTCAACCCGAACATAACGAAGTCTGCAACCACCGCCTCCCCCGTAACTTCCCCTGTACAAAGTACCGGAACGCGCAGCTTTCACCTCTTGTGAAGAATTACTGTTTATGTCGATTCCATTATGAAATGAGTAAATTCTCCCAACCCAAGTATTTCGAACCGCCCAGGTGGAGCCGTACCCTTGAGAAAACTTCACTTTTGGATTTATCGGCCAATCCCATGACCCTCCCGGATTAAAGGGGTCACCATCATTTGATCCGCAAGAGCTACCGGAACAGTTTTCATAGTCAATTCCGCGAAGAAAACTAAAAGGATTCTGAGTAGCCCCGTTTTGACTTACAATAAAATGCACGTGTGGGCCGCTTGAATTGCATGAAGCACCCGGTATTATTGATGCGATCCTTTGTCCTTGGGACACTTTTCCAACCTCCTCCTCATCTCCTTTTCCTGCAAGAATAGCTTGAATGGCTTCGAACTCAGCCCTGGCTTGTGAGAGAAGTTGTTGATATTTCTTTTCGTCGTTTTTGGTTTGCTCAAGTAGAGTGGCCTTTGCGGCCTTTTGTGCCCCCAAGACAGTCTTTTGTGATTCAAGCTCTTTTTGCAACGCTTCCTGATCTACTTTTTCTTCTTCATAGGTGAGTTGGGCTTTTTCAAGCCGAACCAACAAGTCTCTATCCGCAGACTCTATCTTTTTGAGATAGTGGAAACTGGTGAAAGCTGTCTTTAAGTCAGGTGAGGAGATAAGAATTAAATAGGGCTCATTGAGCTTTGACATTTTATAGGTGTAGACGACCCTATTTGTAAAAGCGTCGGTCAGCGATTGAAGAGATGTTTCCAATTGGTCAATTCTTCCTCCGAGAAGTAAAATCTTTTCCTCTGTTTGTTCGATCTTTAAGGTAGTTAAGCGTATCTGTGCGTCGTATTGGGCAATTAGGTTAGAGAGAGTGGTCGCCTGGGACTTTAACTTACTTATCTCGCTTTCATATTGAGAAATTTCTCGAGTTAAGCGTTCAAGTTTTTCTGTTTCGGTTTCAGCTTGTATGAGTTGTCCCCCGGCTTTCAGGAAGACGAAGGTTAATACGGAAGAAAAGACTAGTAAAGTTAATGCTGCTTTTAAAACTTTCTTCATTAAGAGCTTGGGGTGCAGTTAAAATCAAATTTCAATTAAATTTAAATCGCGTGACCAGTCCTTAGACGTCGTCTCCTTATTCCAATTATCTAATACAACTATTCTATCGCTTCTTCACTCGAGAAACTGCCAGTATACTTCCTGAAATTGCCAAAAGTAAACCAACAAACATCTCTCCAAATAATATTAATCCGAAAAGTTTGGCTAACTCAAAGGTGTCTCTGGGTAAAAAGGGTATGTCACCGAAATAAGAAACTAGGTTGGGGGTTACATAAAGTACAACTACAAAACCCGCCAACCAACCCGCGAATACTCCTATCAAAGAATAAAGTGTAGCTTCCCAGAGTATCGGTTTTCGTATAAATCCGGGTGTCGCCCCGATAAGATCGAGAATTTCGATCTCTCCCCGCCTGGTTGTAATCCTCATACCGATAATAATGATAAGCACAAGAAACGAGGTACTTACAAGCATAAGGGCAAAAACGCCCCCTCCTATACGAAGGTAAAGAGTAAGGTTGCGAAGCTTTTGCAATACTTCACCCAACGTGGCTTCGCTTCCTAGACTAGCGGTAAAACCTACTTGTTCGACGATTTCGTCTTGTTTGATCTCTCCGATTAGGCTATCGGCGTGAACCAAATCATTTACCTGAACTTCGATACTGGCGGGGAATATCGCGGGACTCACCAATTCGGAAAGCAAAGGGTTATCCGATGTCGCTTTTTTGTAAATCTCAAGAGCCTCCTCTTTAGAAACATAAACCACCTTGCTAATCCTCGTATCACTCTCCAATTTGTTTTGAAGATCCGATACCCGTTCATTAGTCGCATCGTCTTTGAGAAAGGCAATAATCTGCGGTCTGGTCTCAAAATATTTAATTACTTGATTTGAGGCAAAAACTATAACCGAAAGCACGGTAATAACAAAAAAAGTGTTAGTCAGTGCAAAGACCGCGGCCAAAGCTTGAAAAGGCGAACGCCGCATATGATCCCAGGCAGATTTAATATGTATATTAACCATTATGTTTTTATAGATTCTTTGGACTTAAAGTTTTTGGATTTCCTTTTGTCCTCGGATACAGAACTTCCCGTCATGCTTTCTTTAGACGCTTCTCTTGTGTTCTGGGATGGAGATAATTTTTTTACACCCGTATCCCTAACTACTTTACCTTCCGAAAGTTCAATAATCCTTTTCTTAAGTTTATTAATAATTAACTTATGATGGGTTGCCATGAGTATTGTTTTACCCTCAGCGCTAATTTTTTCAAAAAGATCCATAATTTTATCGGCCGTATCCCAGTCCAAATTACCGGTAGGTTCGTCCGCTAAAATTATTCTGGGATTTACGACTAGCGCTCTGGCAAGGGAAACTCTTTGCAGTTCTCCTCCGGATAGCTGTGATGGGAAAAGGTCCCCCCGCTCCTCAAGTCCAACCAACTTAAGAACATGATCAATTCTTGCTTTCCAATCTTTTCTCGACAAATTTATAACTGCCAGAGCTACTTCTACGTTTTCTTTTACAGTCCGCTCTGGAAGTACTTTAAAGTCCTGAAAAACGACGCCTATCTTCTGACGAAGTTTTGGAATATCTTTTCTTTTTAATTTGGTAATATCAACGTCTTCTAATACTATTTCGCCCTCATCCGGAAAAAGCTCCCGAAGAACTAACCTGAGAAGTGTTGTTTTACCGGCTCCCGATGGTCCTGTTAAAAAAACAAATTCACCATCAGATACTTGGAAAGAGACATCATCAAGCGCTTTTATATCTCCGAATGTTTTTGATACCTGGTTAATTTTCAACATGTGGCAGGACTCTTTTAAGATTATCAAATTATACCATCAAGAACAATTTCAAGAATATTGACTATCACAAATGAGCAGATTAAAAAAGAAGCTGAAACTAGTCCAAAATTTTTATTTTACCCACGTCCATTAACCAACCGGCTTTTTGTCCGGAAAGCGTTTGCCCCCAAATTTTCACCTTTTTACCCACATAGCTTTGTAAATCGATTACTGTTGAGGATAGGTATACATTCTGAGAAGGCCCACCTTGTCTTTCCAAATGGTGTGTTCCTTCGTTCTCTATTCCTCCCTCAACCAGAGTACCTTCAGCGGTGTCAGGAAACTCGGATTCATCACTTATTCCCGCTTCTTTATCTGATTTCTCCGCTTGTGTGACTGTGGTTCTTTCACCAGTTTGGGCTGTTTTTCCGAAAGATTTACCGGAAAGTAGCCATCCAGTACCGACTCCTGCAAGAACTACAAAAAGTGACGCAACAACCATAAAGAGCGTTCCCGATTTTGCACCCTTTTTTGGAAAGCTTTTTAAAATATCTTCTTTGTCTTGTTTAGGGAACTGACTAAGTACGGCTTCCTTTAGATTCTTTTCTTCCACAGAATTTAATATATCACCAAATAGATCCTTTCGGCAAGCAAATAATTTAATTTAGGGTCTGAAGTTCTGCTTCCACAAAATTATCTAGCTCCCCACTGAGTACTGCTTCTGTATTTCCGGTTTCAACTCCAGTACGAAGGTCTTTTACCATTTTGTAGGGATGAAGGACGTAAGAGCGAATTTGATTTCCCCAGGAGGCCGGCCGATACTCTCCTTTAAGTTCTTTCTTTTTAGATTCTTCCTTTGCCTGTTCCAAAAGCCAGAGCTTAGCCCGCAGTAAATTAAGGGCAATTTTTCTGTTTTGTTCCTGATACCTTTCAGTTTGGGCGCTAACCACAATTCCTGTTGGGACGTGTTTAACCCGGACTGCTGTCGAAACTTTCTGAACATTCTGTCCACCCTGAGAAGATGAACGAAAAAACTGCCATTCCAAATCTGGCTCTTTTATCTCTATATCGGGAAGATCCAACTCTTCGAGTTCCGGCAAAACTTCCACTAACGCAAAAGATGTTTGTCTTAATTTATCAGCATTAAAGGGAGATTGCCGAACCAGTCTGTGAGTTCCGGCTTCGCCCTTTAGATAACCGTATGCGTACAACCCTTCTACTTTAAAGGTAATACTCTTCAACCCTGCCTCCTCACCTTCAGATACATCAACTGTATCTGTCTTCCACCCACGCCTTTCGCAAAAACGCAAATACATCCGGTAAAGCATATTAGCCCAGTCCATTGCCTCGGTTCCCCCCTGGCCGGCGTGAATTGAAACAAGGGCATTCTTTTCATCATATGGCTTTGACAAAAAACGCTTCAGTTCAAATTTTTCGACTCTTTTTTCAAGTTTCCTGGTTTCATTCGTAAAATCGGCAGGAACCTTTCCTACTTCTTTTAAAGCTACCAATGCCCTAACTTCACCTCTTAACCCCTCAAGCTCGTCAATTTCTTTTTTTAAATTATCCAGATTCCGCATCAGTTTTCGCGCGCGCTCCTGGTCGTCCCACAAAGCCGGATCCATTGACTGACTTTCTAATCCCGATAATTTCTTTTTCTTATCAGTTAAGTTAAAAGTCTTTTCAATTTTTTCGAGCCGGGTATCAAGATCTTCGATTTTTTGATTTAGGTCACTCATAAATTTAGTTAAAAGTGAAAAGTTAAAAGGTTAAAGTTACTATAAAATAATTTAATTTTTCAAATATCATAATGTAAATTCTACTCTTTGATATTGAACACCTCATTGAGGCGTACAAACGAAGGATTTTACCATTTCTGCCTCGTCATCAGTTAATTCCTCGTAAGAAGAAATTACACGCTGATATGTCGGTTTTTCGCTCGCGGAAGAGGTGGGAATTTCGTCGTTAATTCCCAAAACATTCACTAATTTGTTACGAGTAATATCAAGAACCGTACTAATTGGTTTTGGGGCATTTTTCCAACCAATTAGTTCGCTGAACATTGTTCGACCGGAGATTACCAAAAGACCTTCAAAAATAAGTGCCATCAAAAATCCCCAAAATAGCATCGATATATTTTGTCTTCCCATATGCCAATGAACATAAAGATATCGCACGCGAGCAATAGTGAGTAACATAAGGAAAATCAAAAAAACAATGGTAGCTGCTTGCCAGTAGGTGGGTTCTATATACCAACCTCTTACTTCATAAGTACCAAAGGATTTGTTCAATAAACGCATTATTGGATTTATGTTCATAGCTTAATTTTACTATGATTTCAAGAAAGCCTCCAGCCTACAATAGGTTGAATAGGAATTTAGAATAAATTCATATCGCTTAGCTTGCTTTGTTTCTCATCTTATAGATTCGAAAATCGCAAGATTCGCGATTGAACTCAGAGCCAACGTCGAAGACGTTATCACGAGAGGATGAGAGTTTTGTGAAATTATTTAATCCCAAGAAGCTCTACCTCAAAAATTAATATCGAGTTCGGAGGAACATCGGCTCCCGCCCCTCTTTCGCCGTAACCCAACTCAGGAGGGATTGTCAGTTTTCTTTTGCCTCCTGTCTTCATCCCGATCAAACCCAGATCCCACCCTTGAATAACTTCCCCCGATCCGACCGTAAATTCGAATGGTTGACCGCGTTTATAAGAGCTGTCAAACTCTTTTCCGTCGGTTAATGTCCCTATGTAATTTACGGATACCGAATCGCCATTCTTCACTTCGCTGCCGTTCCCGACGACTATATCTTCTATCTTGAGATTATCCATATTAATTTCCTGTGCTGGAGAAATAACCACCTCACTTGTACTTTGGGTTTTACCTCTTCTGCTTACAAGAAATATTAGCAAAAGAAATCCTGCAATGAAACCCAAACTCGCAAGGGTAACTGTAATAATGTTTTTCCAATCAAAGGTGATTTGATATTCTTTTTTTTCTTCCATATTTCTTACTTCCTACATCTTACACCCTACTTCTACCCAGCCAGTATTTTTTAAGCTCCAAAAACCTATCCTCAATAATAGCTTTCCTAATTCGAATCATCAAGTCGTTATAAAAATGAATGTTATGGATGGTTGTCAGTCTCACACCCAATGGTTCCTCGGAAACTAAAAGATGGTGAATATAGCCTCGTGAATAATTCTTGCAGGTATAACAGAGGCACTTTTTACTTATGGGTTTCCTGTCGCCTTTAAACCTTCCGCTTTTAATGTTTAACCTAAACTTGTTACCTACCTTTCCACCATCCTCGGGATAAATAAATAATAGTCCTGTTCTTGCCATACGGGTAACCGACGCGTTATCAAAAATATCAACTCCGCGGGTAACTGCCTCAAAAACTCCTTCGGGTCCTCCTCCGAGCCCGAGAGCATGCAGGGGTTTATCGTCGGGCAAAAAGTGGGAGATCGCATCCAAACTTTTAGCAGTAATTCTGGGGTCAGCACCGATAGATTCGTCTCCGATTGCAATTCCCGGAAATCCTGTATCCAAAATGAATTTCAAGCACTCCCTTCGTAATTTTTTATCTGTTTGACCCTGTATTATTCCGAATAGAGCTTGGAAAGATCCGTTTTTCCTCTTGCTTTCCAATTCCTTCCAAACCTTAAAGGATTCCTCTTCCCATTTTAATGTCCGTATATAAGCGTCTTTATTTTTTTCGCGACTAAACCTCTGACTCATGGGTTGATCAAGTGCCATGATAATATCAGCAGCTAGTGCATGCTGAATTTCCATTGATATTTTAGGAGTTAAAACATGTTCAGACCCATCGATATGAGAATAAAAATACATCCCGAAATCCGTTACCCTAGCCTTATTTCTTATTCCTTGTTCCTTTTTCCTTGTTTTCTGCCAAAGAAAGGAAACCTGATATCCGCCGCTGTCGGTAATTGTCGGCCCTTCCCATTTCATAAAAGGAGCGAAACCGCCGAAATTTTCAATCGTTTCTACTCCTGGACGTAAATAAAGATGGTAAGCATTAGCCAGTACCACCTGGGTATTCGCCTCTTTTAAATCTTCAGAAGTTAAGCCTTTGACCGAAGCTTTTGTGGCAACAGGAGAAAATGCAGGGGTTTCAATTTTTCCATGAGGAGTTGAAATTGTTCCCGCTCTAGCATGAGTCTTTTGATCTTTTTTAACTAATTTAAAAGAGAAATCCATAACAAAGATTGTATATTAAAATATAAATAAAACACTTATTTAAGAGTAATTGCGATCTTGGAGTCTATAGGGTACCCAATGTGCAAATCTAATCCAAACCCGAAATGTACTTTCCCAAGTTTCACGAGAGCTAAAAACCCAAAAGTGCACTTAAATACTATGTTGCATTTAAGTCTCCAAGGTGTAAGTACAATTTCACCTCTAAGGTGTGTGATACTTCTCTTTTTTTTGAAGAATTCAAAAAAATGGGAAACAGCGGAAAGTTCTTTCGCTTTGGGAGGTGGAAAGCAAGTTTGCTCTCCGCTGTTTCTGTGTAGTACTTATACGGGTCTATTCCTCCTCAAGAGATAAATGATAGCGCAAGTGCTAACGAGGAGAGAAATTGTGCTTAAGCAAATAGCAGCAACACCAGTTGCCAAGATAAAGTTTCCCAATGTGTTCGGATCCATTAGATTCTCCTTTATTAAATCACTTTGACTCCCTGACAATAATCTCGTTTGGATACACTTCGTAATCACTGAAGTATAAATCCCCCTCCCAAGTTTGGGTAATATAGTCCCCATTAAGGAGATATACAATCACGAAGTGATCGAGCAGAAACTCCTCGTAATCTTCCGAGTAGACTCGCTGTAACGACACGAACTTTGCTCCCGGGGGAAGCCCAATGATGAGATCGCCAAAGATCTCATCATCTTCAACTTCATCACCAACCCGAATCTGGGCCGGATACGGAGATTCCGTAAGGTCATAGGCCACACCCACCTCCAGTTCGAAATCGTCTTCATCAACATTGCCCGAATCCTCGACGTAGGTCCCAGTTGGGGTTACAGGCGAATCGCTTACCCCGACAACGTTTCCACGCAATCTTGATAAAATCCAGGCACCTCCCAAAAAAATCAGGAGGAGCACACTCCCCGTAAGCATTGCCAAAAAGACTTGAATCACAATGGGAAGATCCGAAAACCACTCAAACATTTTGCACCTCCTTTGTGCACATAAGAGTAAGTTCCGTATGGTTTATATCTTATTTTTCAAAGAACCTGAGCCATTATACCTCCTATAATATTCCAAGTAAACAGTGGGGCTTAATAGAAACGGATGAATTAATTGAAGAACGTTCGAAGAAAGATCTTGAAGTCTATAGGGTACCCAAGGTGGCAAATATAATCCAAACCCGAAGTGTAATTCATAATTGGAAAATTTCGCGTCACCGCAATCTTGACTTTTATCTAACTTTCGATAAAATGGAAAAATAGAAAGTTAGATTATAATGTCGGAAGCAATTGTCAAAATTCAAAACAAGGGACTAGTCACAATTCCTAAATCTTTTAGGGACGATTTAGGTTTGGAAGAAAGTGGACTAGCTAGGATAAGAAAAGAAAAGGGACGGTTGGTAATTGAACCCGTTAGAATATATCCATATTCTGTCAGGAGCTACAAAGATAAAGAAATAGAAAAATTTATTAAACTTGATAAAAAGGAAGCCAAAATCCTAAAAGAAAAAGGTCTTTTGTAAATGAGTTTTAAAGTCAAAACTCCCATTATCTTCTTTAACGCCTCGGTAATTTTAGCAGGAATTTACTCCCCTAAAGGGGGATCTGCGAAAATATTAAAATAT
>MGHI01000042.1 GCA_001793155.1 Candidatus Woesebacteria bacterium RIFCSPLOWO2_01_FULL_39_61 | reverse complement strand
TGTTTGCATATAATCACTCCTTTGTAAGATTGGTTTATTTTCAAATTTCTTGGGCTTACCTGCTTTTATTGGTGAGCCTCGGACAAAATCTGAGTTTTCCCTCTTTGACTCTTCTTCTCTTAAACTCTTTTTTCATCTTAAGATTCTTTAAGATTCTCTCCAAGGCTCACCTTTCGGTAAAACCACACTTATCCTTCCGTAGCCAAGTCAGACTTGGCGAAAGAGGATCTTTCTTGTTGTGATGTTAAAGAGCTATCTGTTTTCGTCCTGAGCGATTGCATGCTAAATGCAAAGCCGAAAGACTCATCAGGATCAGTTTAACTGATCGAACAGTTAACACAACGATACTTTATGGAAAATTTTTTTTAGACGACGAATAAAAAGTAAAAAAGAGGAATCAGGAGAGCAATTACTCCTGATTCCTATATCGATTTTCAATTTATTCGTCGCCCTTGTTTTTATAATCAGGCCACCTTGTTGGTAAAGTCGAGGCGACCATGGACCGGCCTCGTTTGACCTGCTTTTTTCTAGGCGGACGATTTATCCACCAAAAATATGTCTTGGGTAAAAAATTTACGGCCACCCAAAGCCCTAAACCTGCAAAGCTAAGATAAGTCAAGGAGCTTGGTTGTCCACCCATCATCAGGAAGCGAATAATATTTGCTTCTCGGGAGATGAAAATATCTCCGAGTATTAAGATGGTAATCACAAAAAGGCTAAAACGTCTTGTTTTGTCAAACATCGAAGGACCGCTTGTTCGGTCTAAAAACCTCGACAGTTGAAACTCCAATCTCCTTGTCTTGGAGGATTGATCATATTTTCTGTACTCTTTCATGATCCCTCCGTTCGGAATTCATCTGGTGTTACCGGGGGTCTGGTACCACCAGTAATTTGACCAAATGATTTTTTAATTTGGCCGGGAAGTTTCCTAGCTGGGTCAGGAATTCCAGTATCTCTCAAGGCTTGATCAAGCTCGCCTAAAGCAACCGCTCCTGCTGCAATTTCAGGATGACCGGTCACCAGTGCTGCGGTGGAAGCTGTCCTGTAAATCCCCGGGGAATCACTTTTTTGTTCGGGAAACTGCTGATTCAGCGTGTTTGTAAACTCAGCCGGAGTTGACGGAGGTAGAGACCTCCCTTGATCAGGTGCTTGATTACCAACGCCAGGAACCCCACTAGGTCCGAAACTTTGGCTATCAATATTAGCATTCTGAGCAGGAGAGTCATTGGTGGTTCCACCATCTGTAGAAAACTCCAACGGAGTCGCCTCCGGAAGATCAACACGTTTCTGGTCATCCGTCTTTTGAGTAAGGTTCGGATTTACTCCATCCGGAAAGAACTGAAAATCGCCATCAGAGTCCTTCCAGGCAATTGACATCCCACCTGCGGAATCAAACCTCGTTCCGGAAGTTCTTTCCCAACTTTTCTTAGGATTTTGTCCGCCGGGTCCATTGGTACTCGGAGCATTACCTCCTTGCCCGATGTTTCCACCTCTAGGATTATTTGTCGACCCTGGAGGCAGTCTTCTTGGATCAGTAGGTCCCGACCCGGAAGTTCCATTTCCAAAATCTTGAGAACCAGAATCAGAGCCTTGCGGACCTCGCCAACCTAGGGCAGCCAATGTGCCAAAAACTAGAGCAAGGTCTTCGGCACTTATTCTTTCACGATTTTCCGATTGTACTTTTTCGGATAAGCGTTCTTGCTCTGATCTTTGGAGCCATCTGGTTGTTCGGCGGGAAAACTCCCGAGGTAGGTAGATATAGCATCCTGCCTGGAGACCGAAAGTGAGAAGCAGGTACAAAGTTGTCTTTATGATCGGAAAGTCTATCTTCCAACCCGAGAAAAGGTTTATATCTAACGTACCTATAAACCCGACGACTTCGTAATGAGCTGGGGGGAATAAAAACCACCCGACCGCAAATCCCAATGGGCCAAGAAGTATCTCGGGCTCGAAGTGCCGTGAGGCAACAAGGAGGTCCTTAGCTGTCCCCAAGACAATGAATATCTGCACACCAAGGTGTAGGATGGCAGACATTATTGTATAACCGATTGCCGCGATGACAATCGGCAGTAATGATGGCCAGCCCATTTGATTCCATATATATGAAAAGCTGTATTCTTCCGGCCAAAATTCTCTAGCCAGAAAGGACAGTATGACGGAAACTAAGCTGAGAAGTCCCGAGACAATGATAAAGATCGAGACTTTTGCTCTCCGTCCTTCGCGATCGCTATAAAAAAACCAAGCAGCCGCGAAGACAACCGAAATCTCTCCGATAATCAGGAATAGAGATTCAAAAATTCCCGAAGGCAGGGGTAGAGTTGCTACGCTTGCCCATGTCCCTAAACCTGCGGGATCAATTGCGCTGCAGCCAGTGGTAAACACCAGCAGCAACGCTAAAAAAAGCAGTTTGTTTCTGCTGCTGGTAATCATTGGATCCTCCCTATTTTTACCCGGAAGGATTGAGAAGGGCACTCAAAATCAAGGCGCCCACGCTATGTCCAAGCGCAAGCTGCAGTGCGCCGTCCACCACTATAGCACCGATGAAAAGCAAAAAAAGCCAATCCACTGTTCTTAGCAGTGTACTTGGGCTTCCCTGCTCTCCCACTGCTTGTTTGCCGTAATAGTCGCGGGATGCTCGGGCGATATAACCGCCAGCAACGACCACCCCACCTATGGCCTGAATCAGTGCAAGAATCGTACTCATTTTTTCTCCTTTTAGTTGTGTGACGAGTTATATAAACACCGCCACATTGAATTGAATAGAATTGGATTTGGTAGAAAAAACTTGTGCCTGTTGAAATTAAATAATATAATCAACTCCTTTCGTGGGATTTATAAACTTAATCACTTTGGCTTACCTGTTATTTCTATTGGTGAGCCTCGATCAATCCCTCAGAATAATTGTGGTCCTATAATCCTATCGTCTTGTCATCCTAACTTCTGAGGAATTTACCAAGGCTCACCCTATTGTGCCAGAAGCTTTCTCAGCTGGCGGCTTTCTTTAAGCATTTTGCCAAAATTACCCATATCTATTGCAATTTTTTCCATATTTCTCGCTGTGTTGTTAATGTGCTTCGCACATTAATCCCTCGAAGCTCCGCTAAGGAGCGAAGTGGGATAAGAGTGCGCTATAAAACTTAATTTTCAAATCAAAACAAAACAATATGGCAGATTCAGGCAGAGGCAGTTTGTGGCAGTAGGCAGAAGTTAACATATTATTTATTTTTAGGATTCCAAATATTTAGCTGAAACCCAAAAGTAAAAAATCAATTCTCTTTTATTAATTTCTCACTTTTTTTCGTTGTTAATTGTTAAAAGTTACAAGTTAATTGTTAGTTACATAGGGATGTAGATTTTTTGTTATTGGTTTTTGGTTGTTAGTAGTTAGTGATTTTTTTCTGAATCGGAGATTTTCCGAATGTTCAGAGTATTTGAATGCGCAAATTGCACTCAATCACAATCGTACTTAAACCAAAAACCATACTAGGTTTACTTCACCTCGGATGGTGGCCCGAAGGGACTCCTCCGAGGTGTGACGAAAAAAGAAAGAAGAGAGACTCGAATATTTTGAGTCTCTCTCGGCAACGTTAGGAGAGATTGGTCAGTTTCCAACCCAATGAAAAACGGATCCCATCGGATACCAAATTCCCGGTATCGGACTTGTCCAAAACTCTCCAACTGGGAGGGTAGGAGTCGAACCTACAACCCTGCCTCCGATAAGCAGTGCTCTTCCATTGAGCTACCTCCCAATAGGAAATATCAAAGAGAGACTCCCCCAAGGGTCTCTCTTTTTCGCCTGGCGCGCGCTATTCAGTTGTATGTAATCCGTCCTAAGAATTACGAATGGTTACCCAGGTCGTTTTCCTGAGTAAAATCAGGGTTGTTGACGTCGTCCGGGGGCGGACCCGCATCCACCGGACCATAATCCTCATCAGGGTTATAATCGTTAGACATTTCTTCCTCCATTCTTGAATGAAAATCTGATTGGAAATCGGTTAATTATCGATAGCGACGCCATTTTTTGAGGATCTTTTTGGGATCCTTCGGATCGGGGATTTCATACTCTTCCCAAACTTGTTGGCTGTCGCCGATCTCCTCTTGAGTGACAAACCTTTGTTCGCCGCCATTCTGGACGCAATACCTGCCAGTACTTTTACCGCGTTCCTCAGCTTCTGCCCTGGGCTTTGGACCCTGTACAGGGATACTCCCTGTACGTCCCTGATTCCCAGGCATATGACCAGCATCCGCGGGCCGTCGCATTGGCGGTTGGGGTCCTTCACGCGCTTCGCGCTCAAGTTGTTCTCGCACTTCTGATACCACCCAAGGCGGGCAGTAGTTCTCCCACGTTGCGAGAAAATAGAGCACAATCGCATCATCGAGCGGTCCTACTACAAAATCGGGAAAAAGCACCCATAGGCTTCCGCCCAGAAACCCAAGCTTGAGCCATCCGGAAACTCTTTTATCGCCCATCAGGCGAAGTTTGAGCTTCAAGCTACTCAAAAGCTGAGCTAAAAAACCGGCTCTTGGCGATATCCGTGGCTGGATTGGACCAGAGGGTTGGGGGGTAGTCATAGGAGAATCCTCCTTAACTTAAGTTACTCCCCAACCCAAAAGCCGGCTGCCAGTCCAGAGGGCCACTAGCCCGGAGGGGCGGGGAGTTATTAATGACAGAGCAAAAAACTACTTGCCCTTGCCCTTCTTGACCTTACCGACGGCAGGTGGAACAACCCCAACAACGGTATTACCGCCGTTGACTTCACCCGTTTCGGGGTCGACGTAGTCGACCGGAACTATCTCAGCTTGGCCGGAACCGTTCTTGCCGGGCCCGGAGGATACCACGTCGTCAGTGGCAGTTTCAGCAACCAGTGAGGGTACTTCTTCCACCGCGACGGGAACCTTACCATTCATGGCATCCAGCTCTTGCTCGGGCACCGTCCCCAATTTCCGCAGACGGGGGATTATAAGCGGTCGGAGCGCAGGCTCAAGCGCGCTCGCGGTCGAGTGAGTCCAGGGATCCCGTTCAGATCCGTGAACGCTTGGAACAATGATCTGGTGCTTCACTGGATCATAAATCACGTCGATCGTGAAGGTGTTGTTCGAAGGTGCGGTTAATCGTCTACCTGCCGCTGCGTAAAGCTGTTCGGCAAGATAGGCCACTGCTGCTTTGCCATCGCACTGACGAATCTTTACTCTGTCTTTCCATATAATCACAGTGCCGACAGGCATGGCCCCAGGATCTTCGCCTTTCAAGGATTTTTCAATCCAATTAGCCAGTTTCGCGTGGGAAGGCAACAAAGAAACCCTGTACGGCTCGAAGAACAGCCAAATCAGCTCAATTCTCTTCTGTTGATCTTGCTTGTTAGACATAATATCGTCTCCTTGTCAACTGAAATAGGTTGAACTTTCTGTAGTTGGTTCAAAACAAACCGTAAAAAACTTGAGATTGTTCGATAGAACCTCCTTTTATTCAAATTTTGTTTGTATGTAAAAACCCTTTGCTATTTTTAGCTTGGGGCAAGATTGCTTTCAAAATAACGTAACACACCTGCGTACAAGGTCCGTCCTTGTATGTGTAAGTTTTTTTTTTGACTTTGACTTGTCACTTATCACTTGTTACTTATTACCTTAAAAGAATTCCTACCCCAAGCTGTTTTTTAAGCAAAAAGTTAATTGTTAATTTGTTTATAGTTAACTGTTTTTTACTACATCCCTATGTTAAAGAGCTAATTTGCAAAGCAAATTTGCTCTGCACCCCGCTCAAAACGCATTTTGAGCCGTGTACGAAAAGTACTGAAAAGGCTCAAACTAAGTTGGGCTGGGGAAAGTGCACTCCGACTTGTCGGAGCACCCAATTCCTCCGAATTTCATCCGCATTGAATGAATTCGGTATTTAATTTTCAAGTTTTTAAACCAAAAAAAGCCGCAAGGGCGGCTTATATTTAAAAATTGCTAAATTTAAAAAATCCTAATTTAACTTTCATTTTTTAGGTAAAATTTCCTTGGCCTTGAAGGCCAAGGCTTTATTGCCCCAAGGAAAACTTTGGCTCTAAATTCAATTCATCCTCTCGACTAACGCTCGAGGTTTTCTTGAAATTATAGTAACAAAATAATTACCCATCTCAGGGTTAATAAAAAGTAAATTATGGGATTAGCGCAAATTTTACTCTAATAATATTTTTTGTCAAGTAGAAATTAATCTCGGCTCAACCTCGGCTCATTATGTAAAATAATCCCCAAGAATAAGGCAATATTTCTTCTAGTTATAGGCGTGAAGACTATAATCATTTCCAGATGTTCATAGCAGTTTCGAAAAAACCCGCTGTGACACAAGGGATGGATCGAATCCAATCGGTCATCTTCTTTGGCGATGGCAACTTCGCAGGCACTAGCGAGGGGATGTCGTAAATAGTTACGTTTTACTTTTCCTGTACACGTAACTTATGTAGTCAAAGTAAAGTTCTCCCGAACACAAAAAGCTTCGACAATTTTTTGAAGATTATGGCTTGGCAAAGACTAAAGTCTAAGTAGACATATGAAAGAGCCGGGAGACAGGAATTTTAAAAGTACTTCTAAAAGCATTCGTTTTCTCTTTCCAATAGGGTACTTTTAACCCTATACTTGTATCACAAGTAAGTACCATACAATTGTAAAGTCAATTTTTTTAAAAGTATTTTCACGAATAAATAATAAATCTTGTAAATACTTGTGAAATTGATTTCAGTAATATCCTGTGAAATATAAAGAGTAACTAAATTACTCTTTACTCTATTGTGAAAAATGTTGGGCTTAGTTTAGTATTTAGTTTGAACTCGAGGTTTTATATGATTTCTTTATATAATTAATTAATGAAGAAGGAAGCGCCTATAAATATTTTTGCAATTATCTTTTTTACTGCATTAGCTTTCGCGCTATTTTTTAACCTGTTGGGACTTTTTCCTTGGGGAATCGGTTCATTTTTGTTTAAGTTCTGGCCTATTTTCTTAATTCTTTTAGTTCTTCAACTTTATAGCAGGAAATTCCCCCGCCTAACCTCGATAGGGACTGCAGTTGGAATAGGAGTTATTATTTCAATTGTATTCTTTTCCCTCGCACCAATAAACCAAAGAGTAAACCTACTTCTTAGTAGTTACTCCTCTTCCTTAATTCCTGTTAGGCGTTTTTTGGGAATTGATCTTGGGAAAAAACTGACAACCCAAGAAAAAGTAGAAAGATCAAATTATCCCAATCCGAACAAACGTGAAGTAGATATATCGATACTTGCCGGAACTTTCAATCTAACGGATAACTTTGAGCAAGATCACTTGGTTGTTCGAGCAAATTATTTTGAACGTTTCGGAAAACCGGAAATAATATCTGGCCAGGCGGATGACACCCTTAAAATAAACCTAACTACACAAAAAAGCCTCGGTCCGATAATAGGAGGAGCGGAAGATGTAAGCTATGATATTTCGATAGGAACAACGAAAGTACCTACCGATCTTGACCTTGACGTCGGAGCCGCAAATTTTTTTTCCTATTTTAGAAATCTGAATCTTGAATCGGTCAGCATGATTATCGGAGGGGGAAATGCAAGGGTCTACTTCACAAAAGAATCTCTTCCTAAAAACCACCTTACTTTAAGTGTTGGTGCTGGCTCGCTTTTCTTGAGAGTCCCGTTTGGAACATTCGCCCGCATTAAGTATCACATTACAGTAGGAAGCCTAATAATAAATGACCAGACATTCTACAGAGACGGAGTCTTTACTACCTCCAATTCCCGAATAGAAACCAATCCCTTAGAAATAAGTGTTAATGTTGGGGCCGGAACACTGATCATTGATAGTTCCGGCGAAGAAAATATATATTAATCGGAGCAAACAAACATAACGTTTGCCTCTGGAAAAACTATGTCTACCTTATTAAAAATTTTTTCAAGTTTTTCTCCAAACTTCATTGACTGCCTTCGCTTTCCTCCATAATAAAGTCTATTGAACACTACTACCCCGCTACTTGCAAGGACGGACCTTGTATGCTGTATATAGTTATCGTCTTCAAATTTCTTAGGAAATTCGTCTCCCACATAAAGGTCAACAAGTATCAGGTCATAATTTTTACTTTTGAGTTTTGAGTTTTGAATCAGGAAATCGTAAGCATCTTCTATGTAAATATTAACATCACTTTTATCCAGTCCTAAATATTTTTTCCCTAGGTCCACCATCACTGGGTCGATATCCACACCGACTATCTTCGCTTCTGGCCAATATTTTTTTACTACTTTTACCAAACTTCCTCCCCCTAATCCTAAAATTAAACAATTTTTAACTTTTGATTTTTGAGTTTTAATTTTTTTTAATGTTTTACTCCAAATATCTACTATAATACCGCCCGATTGGGTTAGACCGGAAACCTGAAGGTAAGTACCAAAAGCCAAACTTTTTATTACAGACACTTTGCCGTTAATCGGAGATTCCACGTCTTCCACCACTTTTAAACCTGCCAAAAAATCGGCTAATTTCCCCATTTTAAAAATTTAGCATTTATTGCCTTTGGCGGCCAAGCTTTGCTTATCATTTGTCATTAACTTAAATACGCTTGCGCCTGCAAGGTAAACAATCTTTTGTATTTACCATCCTTCTCCATTAAACTTCTGTGGGTTCCCTCTTCTATTATTTGGCCTTGGTGCATCACAAAAATTCTATCTGCAATTCTTACTGTTGAAAATCTTTGGGTAACAAAGATTAGAATCTTACCCCGAGTAACCTTAACCAATTCCTTGAAAATTTTTTCTTCGGCCTCGGGATCAACGTTACTAGTTGGTTCGTCCAAAATAAGTATCCGGGCGGCTTTTCTAAATAACATTCTTGCAATTCCTATTCTTTGCCATTGACCTATGGAGGGATTTACTCCACGGTCAAATTCCGGAGCTAGCGGATTATTATATTTTAAAGGTAATTCTTCAATATACTCATCAACCCCGGTCTTTTTTGCGGCTTCTTTTATGCCCTCAAAGTCTTCAATTCTCTGAATGTCGCCATAGCCTATCGATTCTTTAGCCGAAAAAGGATAGGTTTCAAATTGCTGAAATAGAACTGCAAGTTTATCCCGCCAGGCTGATAAATCAATTTCATTTAAATCCTTACCATTTATTAAGATCTTCCCTTTTTTAGGTAAATAAAAGCCTCCCAATAGTTTTATTAAGGTGGATTTACCTGCACCATTCTCGCCCACGAGCGCCAACTTCTCGCTGGGTTTAACTTTTAAATTTACACCCGTTAATACCCACTTGTCTGTCCGGGGATATTTAAACCAAACATTTTTGAATTCAATTTCAATTGAACTATCGTCGATTGTTTTTACTTCATCCTCCTTTTGAACTTCTTCCTTGATATTTAAAAACCAAACCAAGTCAACGACATATATATAGTTTTCATAAATTTCAAGAAACGACGACACCAAACCCCCTAAATTTTCTTCGGCGCTACGGAGGGATCGTAAATAGAGCTGAAACGATCCAACAGTAATTTTCCCGATAATAACAAGAAAAGCCAAAAACAGTGATATTGCATAGTCATAAATAGTCAAGGGTAAATGACCCAGGAAACTTGATATTTCTCTTTTTTTATTCAACTCAATTCTTTTTTTAATTACCTCGGTTGATATATTCCTCATCCTACCTGAAAGATAATTTGTTAATTTAAGAAGCTTTAATTCAATGAAGTTTCTATTTTCCACCAGATAATACCTGAGCCATCCCCAGATTCTGTATTTTGTGGACATTTGAGTATCAAGCTCGTAGTCCTTTTTAATAAACTTCGAATCAATCAGAAACCTGGGTATCGAAAAAATTAGAACTCCGATTGATATAAAAGGATTAACTAAAATTAATATTGCTACGGCTGAAGCAAATCCGATAACGTAATTCGGAATATCAGAAATCGGCATCATAAGTCCCCACGCGCGACGCCCTGATTCCCTTTGTACTTTACTGAATCGGTCTTTAAATTGAGGACTCTCAATAACTGAAAGTTTTAACACTGAAACCTTATTGCCGATAAGAACATCCAATTCTGAATCAACATATCGCGAAAGAGTTCTTCTTAAAAATCTGTTATAGCTCCCTAAGATATTCCTAAAAAGAGATAAGCCCAGAGAGAAAGCCAAAAGCAAGGCAACTTGATAGAAAACTGGTTTCCAGTCCACTCCGGTAATTCCCTGAACGAACTTATCAATTATAAGTTTTTCCAAATAAAACCCCGGAACCGCGGAAAATCCCCATACAGCATTTAATATAAGAACAGCAACCAAAAGCTTGGGTTGAATCCTGAAGGCAATCTTTATGACTTCTTTTAGAGTAAAATAAATCTGTTTAAATCTTCCGAAGGTTACCTTGGTTTGTAAGTTTGGAACGATATTATTTTTAGTCATTTGGTAAGATCTCTCCATTCTACAGCGTATTTCAAAACCTTGAAATGAGATGTACAAGCCGTCGCCTATGGCGACCTTAAAAACGAGAGCGATCAAGCTCGGGTTCTGAATTAGCTTCTAGCATTTTAAGATTTGTATTGTGCTGTACTTCGGCTTTTATTTGGGTTAAAATCAATACATGGGAAACGAGCCACTGCCGGAAAAACTAAGACCAAAGAAAATAATTGAATTTGTCGGTCAGAACGAGCTAATAGGCAAAGACGGGATTATAAAAACACTCATCAATAATGCCAAAAAGACCAGCTTCTTCCCTTCTTTGATTTTTTGGGGTCCACCCGGATCAGGTAAAACCACTCTTGCCCGAATAATTGCGTCCGAACTAAAAAGACCCTTTTATGAATTTTCAGCCGTTTCCACTTCAATAAAAGAAATCGAAAAAATAATGCAAAAGGGAAATCTTTTTCCTCCTATCGTAGTAATCGATGAAATCCACAGATTTAATAAAGCCCAGCAGGCAAAACTGCTTCCCTTCGTTGAAAGGGGTGATATAACACTTGTCGGGGCAACTACCGAAAATCCATCGTTTGAGGTTATTGCTCCACTTTTATCCCGGACAAGAGTTCTAACACTTAAGCAGCACACGGAAAAGGAACTTAAAAAAATTATCACTAAAGCCTTGAAATATTTAAAAGTCGAAATCGAAAAAGATGCACTTACCTTTCTTATAGAGTCCTCAAACGGCGATGCGAGGGTTGCGTTGACTGTTTTAGAAATCGCACATAATCTCACCACACAAAACACACTTCTCACCTCTCATATCGAACAGGCTCTACAAAGACGCCAATATACTTTCGATAAAAAAGGCGAGGACTATTACAACGTCATCTCTGCATTTATCAAATCCATGCGTGCCAGCGACGTTGACGCAGCCCTTTACTACCTTGCCCGAATGGTTGAGGCGGGGCAAGATCCACTCTACATTGCAAGACGAATGGTTGTTTTTGCCTCTGAAGATATTGGAATGGCACAACCAACCGCTCTCGTTATCGCTAATGAAGTCTTCAGAGCCTGCGAGACAATCGGATACCCAGAGTGCCAAATTAACTTAATGCACGGAGTAGTTTATCTTGCTTTAGCGAAAAAGGACCGTTCGGTTTATAACGCCTATATGAGTGCTCTATCTGATGTTCATAAATACGGTAATTTACCGGTTCTGATGAAGGTTAGAAATCCAGTTACAAAATTGATGAAAGAAGTCGGATACGGAGAGGGGTACGAAAAATATACAAAAGAATCCTTGCTTCCTGAAAAACTAAAGGATAAGAAGTACTACCGAAAGTTAGAATAAACTCCAGATATAAAAATCAGTATTTCTCCAGAAGATAATACTATATACAGCTTGCAAGGTCGGACCTTGAAAGTTAATTCCCAAAACACCCAAAAATTATCTTGAAACAATACAAATATTAAATTTTTAAGGGCTGACTATGAGAGCCTTAAGTCTACTTCTCGCTAAACTAATCTGTGTAGGCCTATCACTTAAGCCAACAACGGGCCTCACATCTTTTTCCGGGACAGATAGATTAATATCTATCAACATTTTCCCTTTTCTCCAATCTTCATCTTCGTATGGAGGAATACCTCCTTTGCCGATTTTTAAAGCAGGGTGTTCTAATCTTTCTTTCGAACTATCTAAAAAACTTAAATTAGAGTTCGAAAATTCATATCCCTTCTGACGATTTAAACAAGACTGCACTCCCAAATTTTCATCTAAAACCGCTGCTTCTACGACTCTCCTGATAAAAGAAGGGTTCTCTTTACCCTGTCCTGCTAACTTGACTGCAACCGACACAGGCAGCATCATATCCAAAATAAGCATGTTACCTGGTCTAGTATTTAGATCCGTATACATACTTGAGCTATCGGCCTCTCTTACTAAAGTTTGATAAACTACTCTAACTAAACCCTCGTCAGTTCCCGGATACTTGAGTGCCTCATTGTGAGAAAATTCTTCCCGTGTCTCTGTAATTTTCTCTTTAGTTTTTCTTCCCCACATGTCTACTTTTTCTACCTCTCTCTCGGTAACGACTGTCCTAGTTTTCCTTTGATATTGCGCACTAAATACAACCCCATCGATAATATTTTCTGCCGCCATAAATTGCTTTAAATCGGGAGAAAGTCCGCTGTCCATAATTTCGGGTATCTCGTATTCTAAAACTTTCGGTAAACCTCTTTCCCACTCTCTTTCTAGTCCTAAGGGAGAATAAAAAGTCTGAAAACCCACCATTCCGGCAGGGCCTCCGTCATCTCTGGCCACCATTCCCGAAAAATGCACACGATAAATTCCCCTTCTTAACACTTCATCTATAAATTCCGCCTCTTTTTGTTCACTGTCTGCTTGAGTCTCAACCGCCTTTTCTTGTCTTTTATCCAGCAAATACTGCTTTTCTTCATCTATTGGTAAACGACCTAAGTCTTTATTGAGGGTTTTTACCAAATATTCCAGCTCTCTTCTTACCGGTTCTTTAGATTCTCTAATAGTTTCGGAGTCGGTTCGTTGTTCTTCTTGTTGAATCTGGAGTAAAGCCTCGTCTAAATTTCCTTCAGGATGCTTGGCCGTAAACGTATCCAACCATCTTGATACTTTAAGTAATTCCTTCTCTTGCTGTAAATCGTTAGGAGATACGCCACCGGCTTCCACCCGCTGATGTTTCAACTGATATCTTCTGAAGTATAAAGTCGCCGCATCATAAGGAGTTAATTCAGTGAAAGTTGGTGGAGTCTCTGCCCCACTTGTTTGAACAGTTTCTATTTTATCCTCACTCATAAGAACTGTTTGATTGTTATATCACTACAACTCGTTACTATCACCTATAACTATCTATCTTTTCCTTTCCCATCCACTTTCTCAAAACTTCGGGGATAATAATCGAACCATCGGCTTGTTGGAAGTTTTCCAAAATTGCTAAAGGTGTGCGGGAAGTCGCTATTGCAGTTCCATTGAGCATATGGGCATATTCATTTTTGCCGTCTTTTCGCTTGAATTTGATATTCAGATTTCTGGCTTGATAATCTGTGCAATTTGAAGTGGAAGTTACTTCTCCATATTCACCCCTTGTCGGCATCCAGGCTTCGATATCAAATTTCTGCGCAGCCATTGCGCCCAAATCTCCCGTACACATTTCCAAAACCCTATAAGGGAGTCCCAATTCCTGATAAATTTTTTCTTCCATCGCCAAAATATGCTGATGCATTGCCTCTGATTCTTCGGGCTTACAGTAGATAAACATCTCGGCTTTGGTGAATTGATGAACTCTATATAGTCCCTTCGAATACTTACCGTACGCCCCCGCTTCCTGACGGAAACAGTGAGAGTATCCGATGTATTTTTGCGGAAGCTGATCCTCAGGTATTACTTCATCAGCATGTTTTCCAGCCAAAGTCACTTCTGCGGTTGCGATAAGCCCCAAATCTTCCCCATTAATCGTATATGTCTGGGCTTCGTTGCCTTTGGGCACATATCCGGTTCCAAGATAGAATCTTGATTTTGCTAAATCGGGAGTAATTACAGGACGAAAGCCTTCCTTGGAAAGAAGTTCAAATGCATATGAAATTAAAGCAAGTTCCAATAGTGCTCCGTCTCCGTAGAGAAAATAAAATTGCGATCCGCTTACCTTTGCCCCGGTTTCAAAATCCAGAATACCTAGATTTTTCCCTAACTCGAGATGATCTTTCGGTTCAAAGTCAAATACTTTAGGTTCACCCCACTTGCGAACTTCGACGTTTCCCTTATCGTTCTTCCCGACTGGTACCTGAGGTAAGGCTAGATTCGGAATCTCTGTGAAAACTTCGTTGAATTCCTTTTCCGCTTCATCCAGTTTTGATTCTAATCCTTGTAACTTCGCTTTTAATTCTTTGCCTTTTCCAATATCTTTTGCTCTCCGAGCCGGAGTACTCTCCGAGCCGGCGGCTTTAGCAAATTTATTTCTGTCTGCCCTTAGTTTCTCGACTTCCCGCAAGAGCTCAAGTCTTTTTTTATCAAGTTCCAAAGCTCTGTCAACCAATGAAACATCTAATTGTTTATCAACAACCCCCCTTTTCACTTTCTCGGGATCTTTTCTTAAGAGTTCAAGGTCAATCATATCATTTTAAGAATACAGGATTAAAGGAATATAGGGAATAGAGTGGAAAAGATTTCGTAATCTTCTGTTCTCCAAAATCTTATATTCTTATAATCCTAACTTATAGCGCATGCTTAGTTATATTGGCATGCAAGTTTTTTAAATGGCTGGTTTCATTCAACACGATAATTTCAAACTTTTTAGTGCCGTTTATTCCCGTTACCCTAAAAATAGATATTGCCGCCGGTTCAAGATATGCGTTCCACATTGCGTCAATCGGAATCCCGCATGCCAAACAAATAAGAATGCGAATTACGTTATCGTGGGTTACGACGAGACTAACCCCTTTCCAGGAATGACTAAAGAAAAATTTTTTAACCCTGTCAACCGTTTCATTAAACTTCTCACCTTCTGGGAATGTTGTTTGGGAAGGAGAACTCATCCACAAATTCATCAAATCCGAGTAATTTTGTTTAATCCATTTCTTATCTTTTCCTTCCCAAACACCGTGGTTAGTTTCAATTATTTCTGCAGAAGTTTCTACTTTTTTTCCTAATTTTTTCGCGATTACTTCAGCAGTTTCTTTTGTGCGTTTTAAGGGACTCGCAAAAACTCTGTTGATTCTAAAAAGTGACAGTTTTACAGCCAGAGCACGGGCCTGTTTTTTCCCAAGGGGGGATAAACCAGTATCAAATGTCTGGCCTTGATAAATACCTTCCGCGTTTGCGACGCTTTCGGCGTGTCTTACAACAATTATTTTTGCCATTTAAAAACCTCCGTTTTTCAATTCGGTTATTGCGCCCGAAATGTAATCGGAGGTGCCAGCTCAATATCTACTTTATTAATCGCTATAACGGGCTAACCCGGCATTTCTTAACCATCCTGAGCAATACCGATGGATGTTTTCGAAAGCAGCTAAGGCGGGGGAAAGTCCGCCCTCAAAGCTTTTTTAATTTTTCAATTGTTGTAATTGTAATTGCGAAGCACTTCTTTTTCAAGGGGAAATTTTTTGTATCGGTTTTCTTTTCAAGTCTTTAAAAGGATTGTTCTTAAAAGTGATGTTAGAGATTTTCTCTAAGACTTCATCTATGCCTAAGTCATAAACTTTTGCATAAACTTCAGCTGCTGCCGTAATAATTCTGTTTTCCCAATTTAAGCCTAAATCCGATGCAACATTCCTTACATTTTCCTCACTGTCTGCTTCGACTTCTGAATAGGTTTCTAACCCCGGCCAAGTATCAATAGTTATTTGTGCGCCTTTAAAAGACCATTCTTCCCTTAAAGTTTCCTGAATTCTATTAAACTCTACACCTATTAACTTCAGAATCTCGATTGTTTTATCGAAATCGGAAACCTCGACGTCTATTTCTTTTTGGTCAGAAAGTTCACCTGCCTCGTCGGCGGTTCTCTTAAAACTTAATCTTATTAGATTTCCTTCATTGCGAACTCTAATATAATTATTCCTGTCTAAAAACTTATTCGCTCTGCTATCAGCAATAGCTCTTATCATTCTTCGCTCAGGAACTTGAAGCTTCGCCCCGACCTCCCTAAGTTTTTTTCTATATTCCTCTTTATCTACGGGATAAAATTTTGCTTCAAATTCGGTATCCATTATTATTTACAAACCCAACTCTCCGCTAATCCCCTGCATGGCAAATAGTGCAATTCCCACAAACTCCTTAAGAGGAGTTCCAAGTCTTGGTTCGCATTCTTCAATTTGTTTACGATTTACTCCAGCCGCAAAGCTGGGTGAGTTCCATTTTTTCATTATTGAATCCAGTGTGACTGAAGCCAACTTTTTATCGGGTTTTACGAGAGCTACCGCAACAATAAGACCTGTAAGTTCGTCGCAGGTGTAAAGTGCCCACTCTATTTTTGTTTTAGGTTCGGGGGCAAAATCCACATAACCCCAGGCATGGGCTGCAACGGCATCAAAAATATCGGGCTCTGCATCCATCGCTTTTAACCATTTCAGTACATGCTTGGTATGTTCAGATTTTGCATTATCCTTGGTCAATTCATAATCGGCATCGTGAAGGAGTCCGGCAATTCTCCATTTTTCTTCCTCCTGTCGAGTTTGATGATGGTCCTCAATCCGCCTGTAAAGAGCGCCCATCACCGCCTCAACTGCATAGCAATGGCGCCGCAGGTTCTGGTTTTTCATATTATCGTGAAGCAATTTCAAAGCCTGTTCTCGTGTCATATTAATTAAGAATAAAAGATTAAAGGAATTAAGAGAATAGAGTTTGCTTTATTTCCTTTGATTCCTAGCTTTAATTGTTTTAATACTCGTTGCTAACATTTTAACGGTTTCCATGTTTTTCTCAATAATTCTATCTATTTGAACTCTATAATTTGGAACACTAACTTTTAATAAATTCAACCAGTAATCCGTCTCATTGGCTGAACCCAGGGACACCTGTGAGTATCTCGAATATTCTTTACTTCCGTATCTTCCATAACCCTCAGAAATATTAGCTCCAATTGACATTACTGCTCTTAATAACTGATTTGGGATTATTCTGACGTCGAATGTTTTCGGCAATCTCTTTACTAAATTTAATACCAAGGTTGCAACTTCGAATGACCTTTGCCAAAGTATTAAATCTTTGTAGCTCCTGGGATTTGGCTTCACTATTCTCTATATTCTTATATTCCTATATTCATGTTAAATGGGGTTTTCTACGTCAATAAATTCTACACTTAATTTATCCTTAAATTCCTTTTTAATCTCCTCCCCCAAAGCTTTCACACCAAAAACTTCTGTTGCGTAGTGTCCGCAAACAAAGTAGTTTATACCCGATTCTTTCATCCTATGGGGTACATGTTCTGATGTTTCACCTGAAATAAAAAGTTCGACACCTTTTGCTTCAATCTCTGCTAATAGTTCTGCGTTGGGTTTCGCCCCCCCGGAAATTACACCAATTTTTTTTACTTTATCAATATTTCCTTCAACTACGAATATTTCATGGTCAAATATATCTCTACACTTATGCCCCAATTCATGGATATCTTGTGGTTTATCAAATTTTGCTGTATAACCCCATTCGTTACCCAATGGTTCACTGACTTCTGCACCAAGTATTTTAATTATGGAAACATTGTTCCCAAATTGAGGATGAGCATCAAGTGCATAATGAAAGCCCATTATAGTTAAATCATTTTTAAGAATAATCCGAAGTCGCTCCTGAGAATAGCTTGGATATCTGGATTTATAAACTCCAGTATCAAAGCCATGATGAAATATACAAAAATTGGAATTTTTCTCTATAGCTTTTTTTAGAAATTCTTCATTAAGACTTACGCCAAGGGTAACCCTTTCAACCTTATCGGATCCTAAAAACTGGACTCCATTGGCTACTTCATCGATCTTCAAAGCCTTCTCTAACAAATCTTTACCAATTAACTCATAAATAAATTTTATTAAGATATCTCTTTGTATCATTTCATTCCAATAGTTTTACAAAACCGAAGGTTTTGCCAAGCTTCGCTTATAAATAAAATTAATCAGTTCATCACGTTTTACCATACCTTATTTTAAACTTCTAAATTCTGTCTTGCAATGATTATACTATAGGAAATCTCATTTTTATTTGCTAAAATATCACCATTCCTGCTAATTTATTAGTTATGGACAAAAAACAAATAGTTGATTTAATAAAGCTTTTCAAGGTGTCGGGTGGCCTTAAACGAATCAAAAGAACAGGGTGGGTTCTCAAAGGAATCCAAGAAGCCGAGAGTGTTGCAGATCATGTCTTCAGAGTAGTTTTTATGTGCTCTATTTTGGCTCCGGGAAGAAAATTGGATGAGAAGAAACTCTTAGATATGGCCCTCATTCATGACCTGGGTGAAACAGCCACTTCCGATATTAGATGGCAGGAAGGGAAAAAGTTGTTAGCTCCACAAGCTTCAAAAGATAAAATTGAAGAAAGTATACTCAAGCAAATTCTCCATTTTTCCAAAAATGAAAAGTATTATTTATCGCTTTTCTATGAGTTTCGCGATCAAACCTCTCCCGAGGCAAAATTCTTAAAGCAAGTTGAAAAATTGGAAATGGCTCTACAGGCACTTGAGTATCAAGAATTTGGAGCTAAAAAGGAACTAATGAACGAATTTTTTGAAAACGCAAATAAATATATTTCGGACCCAGATTTTAAAAGAATGTTTGAAGAACTCGAAAAAGCAAGGTAACACCTTTAAAGGGTAACCCCTGCAAGGTGTATTAGTATCTATCTGTAAAATTCTTCGTACGTATAGCATCTGTGAAATTGATCAGCATCCTTTTTCATCCATAAACCCCCAAGGTAACTACAAATAAATTTATTGTGAACGGAAAGCTTCTGGAGTATAAAAAGAGTGAAAATTCCTAAGATAATTACACCAGAAATAATGATTAAGAAGGTAATTCCTTCACTGGGGATTTTCTTATTCCTTGTTTCCATACTGTTTCTCAGGTCTTAGAGTAGGGAAAAGTATAACGTCTTTGAGCGAGTGCTGGTTTGTTAAAAGTGCCGTAAAACGGTCAATTCCAAGTCCCCACCCGGCTGTGGGCGGCATTCCGTACTCAAGGGCCCTAATATAGTCCTCATCCAAAAGCTGATAATCATCGACTCCCTCTTTGGCACGTTTCATATCCTCCTGCCATCTTTCCTTTTGATCCTGAGGGTCATTAAGCTCCGAATATGCATTGATAAGTTCGGCTCCAGCGGCAACCAACTGAAAACTTTCCACCTTCGATGGGTCTTCAGTTTTTCTTTTGGCTAAAGGCCTCATAAAGTAAGGATGATCAATCAAATAAACCGGATCGACCAATTTATCCCTTACCTGAGATTTATATGTTTCATCCAAGATAGAAGGAATATCATTTGTTGCCGACAAATCAATTTCCTTAACTTGGTTTTTGATAGCTTTTTTAAGTTCATCCGCATTCTCAAACTTGTCTATGTCGATGCCAACGTGCTCTTGTATGGCATCTTTATAAGTCAGCCGTTTCCAAGGCAAACTAAAATCCACTTCCATCTCACCATATTTAATTTTGTAGTCACCGCAAACTTCTTTAACAATTTCTGAAAGCAACTTTTGGGTAAAGTCCATCAAATCGTTATAGTCGGCATAAGCCCAATAAAATTCGAGCATCGAGAACTCGGGATTATGCCAGCGGTCGATCCCTTCATTCCTAAAATCGGTTCCGATTTCGTAAACCTTTGGAAATCCACCGGTAATCAGCCGTTTCAAATACAGCTCGTCGGAGATGCGAAGATATAAATCAACGTCTAGCGCGTTGTGGTGAGTTATAAACGGTTTCGCCGTAGCACCCCCGTAAAGAGGCTGGAACGAGGGAGTTTTAACCTCCAAAAACCCCTCTGCGTCGAGCTTGTTTCTCATAAGTCTGACAATTTGAGCACGTTTTTGGAAAACGGTTTTTACATCATCGTTTACCAGTAAGTCAACATAGCGTTGGCGGTATCTCTCTTCGACGTCTTTTAGTCCGAACCATGTTGAAGGGAGGGGTCGGATGGATTTGGTAAGAAGCTGAAAATCATACACGTCTAAACTTACTTCACCCGCTTGCGTTTTGGTAACCTTTCCCTGGGCATACAAAAAGTCCCCCAGATCTAAATATTTCAAATTCCTATAACTATCTCCTAAATTATTTTTCTGAAACCAAAGTTGAACTTTTCCAGTGTCGTCCTTTAAATCAGCAAAAGTGGTATTTCCGTGAACTCTTAGACCCCAAAGTCTGCCAACAA
>MGHI01000041.1 GCA_001793155.1 Candidatus Woesebacteria bacterium RIFCSPLOWO2_01_FULL_39_61 | reverse complement strand
TACATTTACTGAGAAATTAGACAATTTAAAGTAGGGCAAGTTGAATTTTCTTGACATTTGGGATAGTGGTTTTTAATATTAATTAATGCCCAAAAGTTCGAAACTTCTTCTTTTTTCGACTTGTTTAATATTTTTACTCGGTTCAGTCTATCAATACTTGATCGCTAATATCTATCCTGTCTACGCTCAAGCCTCTTCGAACACAGCTAACTTCCTCTATGACGGTGGAGGTCAGAGAATATATAAAGGTGTTAATGAAGGAATTCATACATACTATATATCTTCCGGAATTGAAGTTGAAATAAGCCCGCAAGGAAGTGTTACCTACCGAAAAAACTATTACTTTAGCGGAAAACTGGTAGCTGTAAAGGATAATTCACAAGGTTCTGAAAGAGTAAACTACACCCACCAAGACCATCTGGGAAGCACCACATTAGTAACCAGTCAACAGGGTACAGTGGTCAGTGAACAGGTTTATTATCCATACGGTTCAACACGAACAGTCAGTGGTACACTTCCCACTGAACGAGCCTATACAGGCCAAATCTCTGACCAAGATTTAACCGGCCTTTACTACTACAACGCCCGTTACTACAATCCCACAATCGCCAAATTCACCCAAGCTGATCCGGCGCAGAACACATTAAATAGATATTTTTACGTTTCTAATAATCCGATTAATTTGATCGATCCAACAGGAAATCAAGGTTGTGAATTAAATGATTATTTTTGTTTAATGAGTGAGGGAGTAATGATCGGACCCCCCATTCCCGGTTTTGATTCTGTTCCTGGCCTTGAAGGTTATGAACCTGAAGATAATAACACAATATCTGCTCCTACGGAAATGGCTGATAGTACCGATAGCTTTGACTGGAAGGAAGTAGACTGGAATCACATTTACTCGCGTTTTGCTTCTATGGCAAATAATTGGTATTCGGGAGCAGGAAATCCTCGTTTAAATAAGTTTAACCAGGTAGTTAGGAATTCTATATCAAGGGGAGTTGACCCGATTTTTATGTTAACTCTATGGTTACATGAGTCAGCCGCAAGTGATTATTTGGGTACCTGTTTGGTATTAGGAGACGGTAATCCGGAATCAGGATACTGTAGTCAAATACAAGATTTAGGATTTAATGACCCAGCCGTTATGACTCGAGTAAATACTCAAGGAATTGTGTTGGAGGATTTTTTTGATGAGCAACTTAAATATACATTGAACCTGCCCGAACGTTATTCTTCCGCTTGCGGTGTTTCAGGATATGATTCTCCTATGCAAATGTTTACTGCAAAGTATGCTTATGGAAATTGTACTGTTACCCATGACTCAAACCAATATTTGAAAAAGTTAAAAAAATGGTACTACGAAATAGCACCTTATGATGTTTTTGGAATAGAGTTTCCTGATTATCCAATCGATATAAAACTTCCATTAGACGGTGATGATTTTCCTCCTAGGCGTACACCTAAATGAAGCAAGGCATTCCAAATGGTCATGGGGTTTCTTGTGCGTCTTGGTTGTTTGACCAGGATCGAAACGTTATAGCAGATCTCAAGAAAACCCCGCCCTATTAGGGCGGGGATGAATTGAGCTTTGATATGTCATCAACATGCCTTTACCCTAAACTGTATCCCTTCTGGGAGGACTCGATTGACACCTTTCTAAAATAAAAATTTCTAAACCACTTCGGATATGAATTGCTCGGTGTGTTGAGGTATTTCTAAATTAGGAAAGTTTAATTGAAACTTTGTATTGACAAGTCGGTGTGAAAAGGGTCAGAATGAATAATATTCATGCCTCGTATTAAAAGTTTTTATCTTCAAACTTCAATTTTATCATTTCTTTTGATATCGATAATAGTTGGCGTCGGTCAAGTTCAAAAAATACAAAACCTGCGTTCAAAAGCCCATACACCAACCCCTTTAAGTAGCTGCAGTTCTATTAGTGTATCCCCGCCGGTAGGGACGAAATACCGTCCGGGAGAAACTGTAACCCTTACAGTCCAGGCACAAGGTCAAGTATCAGGAATTCAAATACGGCGCGTTCAAGCTTCAAGAAATTTGGTTCAACAGCCCTTTGTTCCCGAATCCATAACAACTGGAAGCTATAATTCCCAGACAAAAACCTGGACAGGAACCTGGGTAATTCCCGAAAACGGTGAATACTTAATCTGGCCCAACATCTTTGAACCTAGTGGCTATCTTTGTTCCGGAAATCCCGGCTATCTTTGTTCCGGCTGTCAAAATGGTACGTATGCAGGTCCGGATCATCCCGGAGGTACAGTTGCCTGCAACGGCTGTCAAAAGACGATAGTTGTTGATGATACCGAGCGAAACGCTCAAAGCTATGACATGAAGGAGTATTTTAGTCTCAACCCGGGGAGTTACTGGATTTATGACGGAGAGGATTACCGCACAGAAAACGTTATCAGATTTAAGACAAGAGTTGCAGCTGAGGAGAAGGTGGATGTTTGCGGAAGCGACCTTATTCCTTTAAGGTTTACCAAAACCAGGAAGGAAGGTTACATTCTGCCTGATTTTGACGTTAATTACAGGATTTTTATCAGCTACTTTCAAACAGGTGAGCGCTGGTCGGCTGATACTGTAGGCAAACTTATGTCCAAGCACTACAGTATGGATAGCCGAAATTACGATGGGAGACTTGGTCCTTTGGGAACAGAGTTTTTCCAAGGTGACCCAAGATTTACCGGCAACAGACATGTGGCTAATGACCCTTTAAGATTTTTTGAGAATGTTTACTATGCACCACATTTTTACTTTAACAGATATGCAAATGCCGGCTGGTACATTAAAAAATACGACAAGCTTTATCATACGGATAAAGACAAACTTCATCAGTGTAATTGGAGGTACGGAACCTCATCTGATCCTTTAGGTGATAAGGTAGATAATTTTTTTGCCGAAAGATATATGGAAAACGGAGTTTATGCGGACTACGTTCAAACGCCAGCTTACACAGGAACGGCTGTTCGCGTTAGGTTTTTTGAAGTCGGACTACCGCTTGGCCCCCGCTGGATTACCAGGGAAGATTGGTATTTTGCTAGTGGCAAAGGTAGAGTACAGATAGATTCAAAGCAATTAACCGGTTTATGTTATGATAATAACGGAAATAGACTTCCAGATCCCGATCCGGATTGCTTTAATATGACTAAGATGACTAGTCCCCATAGACAATTGAAGCTGGCAAATTACTATCTGGGTGGTCGATTGACGACAGACGTTCAACCAAAAACAATTGTTGGTTTAGGAAAATGGACCCTAACAGCAACAAGTCCGACAGGCCCTTATACAGGATACTTGGAAGCAAAAACCTGTATTTCGGAGACTTCTTGTACACCCGGGGCTCCTTTAAAATGGTGGGCTGGAGGAGATGATCATGTCTGGATGGAAAATGGGAAAGTAGAAATTGATTTGAACTTACTTCCGGTACAGTATAGACAGTCGGGTCTAAGGCACGTGTATTTCAGACCCTGGGTTGAAAGATCGCCATCGGACGCTGTAGCTGAAACCAGGGTTACTACTACAGAGCTTCCCTGGAGCAACGAGAATGTCTTCAGGATTACTTTTTGAAACTTGGGCTACCACTCAAAACGCACACCTTCCAGGTGGAATAGATTGACACCTTTCTAAAATACAGCTTTCTAAACCATTTCGGATATGATTTACTTGGCATATCTGATGTAAAAACGCGCTCAAAAATGCTAAGATCTAAGCTATGACTAAAACTAAAATACAAAAAATTAAAGTGAAGATAGTTCCTGTTTTAAAAATATGCAGTTAAAAGAGCGTCCGTATTCGGATCTTTTATAAGAGGCGAAGAAAAAGGATCCAGCGATGTGGACTTATTGGTCGAGGTAAAAAATAATATGAGCCTTTTTGATTTTGTTGGTTTAAAACAAGAAATAGAGGAAGTGCTGAAGAAAAAGTTGGAAGCGATTGAGAAAATTGAAGGGTATATAAAAAGGGTTAACGAAAGATAAAATCTTCAGAGATACAAAAGTTCAGGAGGCGGTCATTATGTAATAGATACTCAAAATGAAAAAATATACACCCATTGATGAAGCCTAAATGCTTTGCTTAAAATGAAATATGACGTTGAAGAGTTGGAAGACAAGAAAAGTATTGACAATTTTATTCTTGACAGTATTTCTGCCTGTTGCGGTTTTTTTTGCGAACACCGAAACAAACCTTTTTAGTCGCGCCTATTTAAATTTAACAGGTAAAAAGGCCGATTTAACAGTCAACCTTACCACAAGTTTACCTTTTGAGCCACTTTGGAGTAGTTTGGCGCAGGGTGGAGAGGAAAAAGGTGGAATGTTAGAAAGCATTATACCTCAAGTAAAAAACCTACGACCCAGATATATCAGAATAGATCATATATATGATTACTATGACGTAGTATATAGAAATACAGAAGGAAATTTAGATTTTAACTGGATAAATTTAGATAAGGAAATTAAAGATATTCTGGCAACCGGTGCAAAGCCATTTCTTTCTCTTTCCTATATGCCGGCAGCAATTTCGACTGGGAATGAAGTCGACATTCCTGCAAAATGGTCGGATTGGGAGTTGGTTATTCAAAAAACAATTGAACACGTTAGCGGTGTTAACGAATTGAGTATAGCCGATGTCTATTATGAAGTTTGGAACGAACCCGATCTTTTTGGAGATTATAAAGTGGGTAAGGGAAAGGATTATCTGAAGCTTTACCATTACGCTTCTTACGGTGCGCAAAAAGCTCAAAATGTCCATGATTTTAAATTCGGAGGTCCTGCAACCACAGGCTTATATAAAGCTTGGTTTGACGGGCTTTTGGGTTATGTTGGAAGAAACTACCTAAGACTAGATTTCTATTCCTGGCATAAGTATTCGAAAAATCTGAAAGATTTTGAAATCGACCTAATAAGTATTTCTTCTTGGTTAGAAGCTTATCCTAAATACTCAGGCATTGAATTTATCATTTCCGAGACGGGTTTTAATTCAGAAAACGATCCGGGATATGATACCGAATTCTCAGCGATTCAGACACTTGGCTTATATGCTTTGGTATCATCTTACCAGGAGAAACTTAAAATATTTACTTTTGAAATCAAGGACGGCCCCGGAGACAAGCAGAAATGGGGGAGATGGGGACTATTAACTCACGAGAAATTTGGCGAACCCATTGCCAAACCCCGATACAAAGCAATTGAATTCTTAAATCTTATGGAGGGCGAAGGTGTACCTGTGTACGGCCACGGTACCTGGGTTAAAGCCTTTTCTGTCAAAAGTGATAAAACTATGAAACTGCTTATCGTCAATTATGATCCCTTTGACAAACACTATGAAAATGTTCCGATTCTGTTTGTGGGGCTTCCCTCAAGCAGATTCACCCTTAGAAGACGGGATTTTCTTAATGAGACCATTGAATACCCGGTTGAAAGTGCATCGGATAATTGGAAAACTGAAATATTAATGGAGCCTAACTCAGCCTCAATAGTTGAAATCATTCCTTCGCAGTAAGTGTGACGCTGGGAGGAGTTGACAATTTGTATTCTAATTGGTTATTCTCCCGAATCTCACCCTGTCGCATACGCCGTAGGCTCTTATGAGCTTTAGTGTCCCTAGGAGGAATCGCACTTCCACTTGAGGTTGGCGCACTTCGTACTTTTATTCAAACTTTGCGAAAACCACGCACTTTAGGGTGTGGATGAGTAAAGCAGTGAACAAACTCGTCTCGACTTTTATCGAGAATACTACGGACTTCAGGCCGTAGTAGTTTATGAAATGCCTTTGTGCCTCTAGGGGGAGTCGAACCCTCATCTCACCCTTAGGACGGGTTTGCTCTATCCATTGAGCTATAGAGGCAAACATTTTCATACTTTCTTTGAAAAGAAAGTATGGCAAAGAAATTAATACTCTAATTCTTATTTTATCACGAACGGTATGTTTACTTAAATATCCGTCACTTGGTACTCTTTCAAAATATCATTGGGTGTTTTCCTGTTAAGACCTAGGTGTGCTCTTTTGGTATGGT
>MGHI01000040.1 GCA_001793155.1 Candidatus Woesebacteria bacterium RIFCSPLOWO2_01_FULL_39_61 | reverse complement strand
CCCTAACAGGAGGTCGTTTTCTTTGCAATGGCTTCGTTTTTACCTGTACTGAAGAAATACTCTGATGTAAACTAATTCGCTGATACTTTAAGAAACTCTTGTCAAGTGTTAGTCTCAAATTATTTAATAGGGATTTTATACTTAGCGAGAACTCCTGCTATTTCCGTAGCGGCCGCTTCCAAGGTTATTGAGTCGTTTCCGGATGATGGCTCCACCACTCTTTCGTAAATATCATTAAGTTGAGTATTTATGCCAGTCGGACCGTCATTCGTATCAGTTTCCAAATACCAGCTTTTTGCGTTAGTAGCCAGTGCAGTAACTGAACCAAGTACTGGATCATCCTTCCATATCTGGGCCATGTCAACTCGTGGAGAGATTCGCTCAATATTGGTTCTTTGTTTTAAATTGTGATTTAATTTTTCTATAGACTCGCTCATAGACATAAATTTAATAAAGTCCCAAGATATATCCTTATTTCGACTCCGGTCCCAGACGCCTTCTAACCAATAGGATGCATAAGAAAAATCGGGATCGGTCGGTTTTTCTTTGGCTAATTGCGGCAAAAGCACGGCCCTGAACTTCAGATTTGGATTTTCTTTAGCAATATCAAAAGCCCTCCTTGTTGGACCAAAATACATTGCAACCTTCCCCCGCGCGAACGCAAGTGTAGAGTCGGGTAGTGTTTGATCCCAAACACCATCGCTTTTGAAAAGTAAATAATAATCTAGTGAACTTTTAGCCCTTTCGCCAACTGGATTGGCAAGTGACGCTCCGTTTTGAATCATCATTAAAGCTAATATGTCCGACCAATGATCTACGTTTTGTGTAAAACCCATAGGGATACCTGCCTGGATTATCACTCCATCCTCTCTTTTTTGTGTAAAGTCCGTGGCAAGGACTCTTAGTTCGTCCCAAGTTTTCGGAGGAGTTCGAGCCGAAGACGTAAAGATGTCCTCGTTGATAAATAAAGTTAAGGCATCGAACTCCAAAGGTATACCAACAATACCTTTAGTGGTAGTTAAATCGCTAACAATAACCGGATAAAAAGTTTTTGAAAACTCATCCGATGACATTACTCCAGATGGCAGGGTGGAAAGTTCGTTAGCAAACATAGGCGGCCAACTGTTATGTATTTCAAAAATATCCGGACCATTACCGGCGGCAAGAGAATTAGTAAGTCTTTCTCTGTAATCATTGGGGGGTTGTTTTACGTATGTTATTTTAACTCCGGGATTTTTTTCCTCATACTCCTTGATAAGCGGTGTTACGTCGACTTCCTCTAAACGCATACCCCACCAAACAATTTCACCTTTCTGGCCAAAAAGCTGGCCTCCTCCCAAGTCTCTGAATTTAATAAAAAAAAATATAAGTCCGGAAAGGACTAGGAGCAGCACTGCCAATACAATAATTATTTTAGGAAACTTTTTTTTGGGAGATAAATTTTCTAATTTTTTTTCGGGTTCAGGTGGTTGGTTTGGAGGAACGTCCGGGCTTGAGCCTTCCTGAGAACGGGGGCTTTCAGGTTCTATAACATTTAAGGGTGATTGCGGCAAAGGACTTCCTACGCCTTCGTTTTGTACACTTGCCGTTTCGGCCTTTTCTTGATTTTGAGTGTTATCCAATTTTTCAACTTCTGAAACTTCTACAACCGGGTTTTGTGGTCCTTTTTGGAGTTCCTGAGAAAAAACGTTACCAGAACTGGGTTCCGACTTATGGGGTGCTACCCCATATATTTCTTCCACACTGAAACGAGGTTTATCTTGAGTCCCATGTTCCCGAAGCGGCGACGGGTTTTCTCCCTCCGTCTCTGAAACCGGTTCGCTCTTTATATTCTCTTCTCCGGATTGGCCGACCCCGCCTTCGTTTTTACCTGGAATCGTTTGTTGATTAGAAAGTATACCAGAAGTTTTTTTGTCGTCGTTCATTTTAAAAATAACGCTTAAAAAAATAATATTTAGCCCTATTTACTCTTAACATGATATCATACTACAAACTGTATGTTGAGCTTAAAATTAAAATTCCGACTTAAAAATATTTCGAAAATCTTTGATTCCAAAATCTTTAAAATTCTAGTTGCAGTAAACTCGCTAATATTTTTCATAATAATTCTACTCGCAGGTTCTTATTATTTTTATTACTGGGGAAGAATATTTCCAAACGTTTATATTGCCGGAATTTCTGTTGGGGGAAATACTCCTGAAAAAACAATTACTATTTTATCTAAAACAATTGCACCTATTGAGACCATCGTTCTTAGAGATGACAACCAGGAATTTCAAATTAAAACATCGGATATTGAACTTGCCTACGACTATACAAAAACCGTGTCCTCGGCTTACGATCTCTATCGAACAGGGAATGTGGTCTATGATTCGTTAGGAAGAGTCAACCTCCTTTTTAAGGGAACTGGTCTGGGATTACGTTACGAAATTAACTCGGAAAAACTTCAAGAAATTCTGTCTGTAATCGCAGGGCAGGTTTCGCAAGACCCGACATATCCTGCTGCCTTAATAGTAGATAATCAAATAATTATAGATGCAGGAAAAGCGGGGAGAGAGGTTGATTTAGAGAAACTTTTAATAGATATAGGACATAATTTGGCTTTTGCACGTAACCGAAGATTATCAATTCCCACGACTATCATCAATCCGGTATGGTCGGATAACAACGTCGCTCAAATCAAAATGCGAGCAGAAAATTTAATTGGAAAGTCCTTAAATTTTACTTTTGAACACCAAGTTTTTTCCTATGCCGAAGCCGATTTAGTGAGTTTTCTGGATAAGGATAATGGTTTTAACTTATTAAAAATTACCCAAGAAGTTGAAAAAATCGAAAAACAAGTTAACCGTGAACCGGAAAATTCGGTTTTTGTATTTAAAGAAGGTAGGGCCGAGGAATTTGTAGCCTCTAAAGATGGGGTCGGGGTCGATAAACAAACACTTGCAAATGCTTTCACAGATAACATTAAAGTCCTGGAGACTGGTCTGGAAACATCAGTTAGTGTATCTTTACCTGTTGTAACTACTTCTCCGGACATAACTACATCTGAAGTCAACAACCTGGGAATTAAAGAGTTAATAGGACGAGGTGAATCTAAATTCGCGGGGTCTATTGCCTCAAGAATTCACAACATAGGGCTTGCTTCTTTGAAATTTAACGGGGTCTTGGTAGAACCCGGAAAGGAAATCTCTTTTAATGATATTCTTGGAGACGTATCCTCCTATACCGGCTACAAACAGGCTTATGTTATAAAAGACGGAAAAACTGTTCTTGGGGATGGCGGCGGAGTTTGCCAAGTTTCTACTACTCTTTTTAGAGCAATTCTGGATGCGGGTTTGCCGGTTGTTGAAAGAAGGGCTCACTCCTATAGAGTGGGTTACTACGAGCAAGATTCTCCGCCGGGTCTTGACGCAACAGTCTACGCCCCAACAACAGACCTGAAGTTTAACAACGATACGCCAGGATATCTTCTTATTCAGACTCTCTTTGACCCAAAAAAATATGTGTTAGTTTTTGAAATATACGGAACAAAAGATGGAAGGATGGCTTCAATAACCAAACCTGTCGTTGGTGGAGTTACTCCTCCACCAGAAGACCTTTATATTGACGATCCTACACTACCCACAGGAGTAATCAAACAAACCGATTATAAAGCTTGGGGAGCCAAAGTCACTTTCAGCTATAAAGTCGAGAGGGGCGGACAAATAATTTTCGAAAAAACATTCTTATCAAATTATCGTGCTTGGCAGGCTAAATTTTTAAAAGGAACGGGACCTACTTAATCCCTATAACTTTATAGATTAACGTATATTCTGGCCTTTTACGAGACAATTATTACAGATTTTTGAGTTTTGCCAATTATCAATAGACTCAATTACTCTAAGTGTTTCCAAATAGTTTCTCCATGCGGGACTTTTACTGCTCTCTGCCTCCAATAAATCTACATTCCCATCTTGTATTTTTCTTTGAACCACCAACCTCTCCTTAGAACCTCTTTCATTTATACTGCGAATGTCAAAATCAATTATTATATTGTTCATACTAAGAACCACGTGTGCTGTTCTTGAATTCTTATCATCACCCAATCCTAGTGCAACCGCTACAGTCAATTCGTACGTTTTGTTTTTTTCATTTATTCCGAATAAATTTCTAAATCTTTTTGAGGGCTTAATAACGCTTGAACCACACGACACTTCATCAAAGTAGGAACAATCTTTTTGTATCTCTAAAAAAGCAACGGCAGCTTTTCCCCACAGCCCATTTAATGGCGGTTTTGGATCTTCTTTCTGTCTACTATTAGGGTCAAAGATATCAAGCCCAAGTCTTTCGCTCTCGGATAAAAATCCAAGAGGGTCCCCCGCTCCTGATGTGCTAAGTGTGTGTAAAATCTTCTCATAACTCATTAACACAATCCTCCGCCTTTAAGATAAAATGTCTTAGTTAGTCTTGTAAAGAACTAAATTATATAATTAGATCCATGGAAACGACTGCTCTCATTGCATCAATCGAACAACTTTATTTATCTTGGGGATATTTGATAGTTTTTTTGGCAACTCTCATCGAAACATCTCCGCTGGGTTTTACTATTCCAGGCGGACTGTTTATCGCTCTGGGAGGGTTTTATTCGTATGGAAACCCAGCAGAATTAGTAATTGTGGTAATATCCGGAAGTTTGGGAATGCTTTCGACTTTCTGGATCTCTTACTTTCTTGGGAAAAATACTGGAAATTCTCTTGCCAAACTTTTTCATCAAGAGGTCAATATTAAAAGGGCAAAAATATTACTTGAAAAACACGGCCCGATAATTTTGACAACATCACTCTTGGCTAGTTTAACACGATTTTGGATAGCTTATGTTGCAGGAACACAAAGATACAACTTCATTAAATTTTCTTTCTATGCCCTGGTCGCGTCACTAACCTGGAATTCGCTTTTTGTAATAATTGGTTATTTAGCCGGAAGCGAGCGACAAAACCTAGAGGCGGGTTTGGCCAGGCTTGGAATACTGGCGTGGGGAATAGTTCTTGTGGCTATTTTAATAATTTACTCAAAATCTAAAAAGGAATTTTCTCAAAAAAATAATTAGCATTTGGGCTTTATGATAATTTTAGGAATAGAAACATCTTGCGATGAAACGGCAGCCGCGCTAATAAAAGACGGTAAATTTATTTTATCCAACATTGTCGCTTCGTCCAGCCAAATACACGCTGAAGTAGGAGGAATAATCCCCGAGGAAGCAGCCAGGCAGCAACTTCTATCTATAATGCCTGTTGTTAATCAAGCTCTCTTTTTGGGTTTAGACTGGAAACCAAATTCTCAGCCACCACCTATTGATGCAATAGCGGTTACAGCCGGAGGCCCAGGACTTATTGGTTCAATGCTTGTTGGTGTAGAGGTAGCCAAAACCCTAGCAAGCATCTGGGAAGTTCCCATTATTCCTGTCACCCACCTTCTTGCTCACGTCTACGCCAACTGGTTGACTGGTAAACCTTATCCTGAATTTCCGGCGGTTGTTTTAACTGTTGCCGGCGGTCACACCGATCTTTTTCTAATGAAGGGTCACGGTAAGTTCAAGTGGTTGGGGGGAACTCGAGACGATGCTGCCGGAGAAGCATTCGATAAAGCCGCAAGACTTTTGGATTTACCTTATCCTGGAGGACCTTCTATTCAAGGGGCGGCGGAGGGTGGAAATAGTAAGAAAATTCCCTTACCCCGTCCTTTAATAAACAGTAAAGACTTTGATTTCTCATTCAGTGGATTAAAAACTGCTATTCAAAGAGAAATTAAAAATAATAAAAGTATAAATAAAAAAGATTTTGCCGCCTCTGTCCAGGAAGCGGTTGCTGATGTTCTGACTTCAAAAACATTGAAAGCCGCCGATAAATACAACGTAAAATCGGTACTTATCGCCGGGGGGGTTGCTGCAAACCTGCGTTTGAGAGAACTTATTAATGAGAAGGCTGATATGCCAGTTTTTATTCCACCAGTTAAACTCTGCACTGACAATGCTACTTTTATCGGAAGTCATGCGTATTTTAATTATCACCCAATGAGTTGGTCAGAGATTGTCGCTATACCCGATGCTTTTGAGGCAATAAAGGTATATGGAAATCATAAAAATTGAAGGCACTAAACCTAACGAGCTCGAAGTAGAAAAAATTAAGTCTTTCCTAGACAAGGGAAAAATAGTCGTTCTTCCTACCGAAACGGTCTATACTTTTGCAACTGATGCAACCAACTTAGACGCTTTAAAAAAGATCTACGAGCTAAAAGGAAGGGATTTTTCGAAACCCTTACACGTAGTGGTTTCATCCATACGAATGGCACAAAAATATGTTTACATTACCCCCATAGCTGAAAAATTAGCCAAACGTTTTCTACCCGGCCCCTTAACTTTGGTTCTTAAAAAAAAGAAAGGACGGCTTCCCGATCTTCTGACATCGAACCTACCGACACTAGGAATAAGGATACCAGACCTACCTCTTAATAAAATTGTCTCAGAAAAATTAAAAGTCCCTTACACCACCACCTCGGCCAACATATCAGGCGAAGCTAACCCTTATTCTATAGAACAAGTACTCAAGCAACTTAGCAAAGAAAAACAAACTTTTGTTGATCTAATGGTGGACGTTGGCTCCCTACCCCAACTAAAACCCTCCACGCTTATTGATCTGACACAATCGCCTCCGAAAATACTTCGGGAGGGCCCGATCTCCAAAAAAGATTTAGAAAAAGTAATAGGGAAAGTAATTTAATGTTCTTAGCATTGATTTAATTTCAGTTAAACAGTGTCGGCTTTCTGGAATAATAATATCCGTGATGATATCATACCTTCATGGACAAAGTTTATGATCATAGAAAGTACGAGCAAAAAATATATTCTTTATGGGAGAAAAACGGTGCTTTTACTCCAAAGGTAGATAAAAGTAAAAATCCTTTTACTATAATAATGCCGCCGCCGAACGCAAACGATCCCCTTCATGTCGGGCACGCCAGAGAAGTTGCAACACAAGATATATTAATCCGTTATCACAGAATGAAGGGAAATTCTACACTTTGGCTTCCCGGTTCGGACCACGCCGGAATCGAGACTCAATATGTTTTTGAAAAAAAACTACGCGAAAAAGGAAAAAGCCGATCTGATTATGATCGCGATACCCTTTATAATATGATTTGGGACTATGTAAAAGATAATACCGGAGTGATGGAAAAACAATTACGACAACTGGGCGCCTCTTGCGACTGGAGTCGTTTCAAATTCACGCTCGATGAAAAAATCATAAAAATTGTCTATAAGACCTTCAAGAAATTATACTACGATGGACTTATCTATAGAGGAGAAAGAATAGTCAATTATTGCCCTTTGTGTGGGACAAGCTTTTCCCAACTTGAAGTAAATTACATCGAGAAAGAAGATGAACTTTACTACCTCGACTATGAAACGCTGACGATTGCCACCACTCGACCCGAGACTATTTTTGCTGACGTAGCTATCGCTGTTAACCCTAAAGATAATAAGTATAAAAAGCTTGTGGGCAAGGCTGCAAAAATTCCACTAATAAACAGAGAGGTTCCAATAATTACCGACAGATTGGTCGATTTAAACTTTGGTACGGGTGCTCTAAAGGTAACCCCAGGACACGATCCTGTGGATTTTGAAATTGGCGAGAAACACAATCTCTCCATCATTTCAGTTATCGATATGGAGGGTAAAATGATAAACACCCCCGAAAAATATATTTCAATGAAAGCAAGTGTGGCACGAGAAGAAGTAGTCAAGGATTTAGAAGAAAAAGGCTACATTAAAAAAAGAGAGAGACTACACCACAGCGTTGGTGTCTGCTATAAACACAAAACTCCCATCGAACCAATTGTTTCCAAACAATGGTTTATAAAAGTAAAACCCCTTGCAGAAATCTCAAAAGCGGCGCTTAAAAAGGGTGAAGTAAAAATAGTTGCCAAAAAATACGATAAAATTGCACACCACTGGCTCAATAATCTCAAAGATTGGAACATCAGCCGTCAAATAGTATGGGGTATTAGAATCCCTGCCTGGCGCTGCGACAAATGCCTCGAGTGGACAATCACAGACGGAGTGGTCCCTAAAAATTGCGTAAGCTGTGGACACGAAAAACTAATACAAGACCCTGACACCTTTGACACCTGGTTTTCTTCAGGACAGTGGCCCTATGCTACATTGCTTGCGCAAAGTAGAATTTCCAATTTCCAATTTCCAATTTCCAAAAATGATAAAGCAAAATTTGAAGATTTTGACTACTTCTACCCAACTTCTGTAATGAATCCGGCTTACGATATATTACCCTTTTGGGTTATTAGGATGATAATGCTCGGACTTTATGCAACGACCCGTGTTCCCTTCAAAATAGTTTTACTTCACGGTCTGGTTAGAGACAGATTTGGGGTAAAAATAAGCAAATCTAAAGGTAATGTTATTAACCCTATTGAAATGATTAATAAATATGGTGCCGACTCGCTAAGAATGGCTTCTATCTGGGGATCACTTGTTGAAAATGACAGTTCTCTTTCTGAAGACAATATTCGGGGTCAAAGGAATTTTGCAAATAAAATATGGAATGCTGCCAGATTTATATTCTTGGAAAGCGTGGCTAAAAGAGGAGGCTATTCAAAAGCCCCAACAACGAAAAACAGCTATGACCTAAAAATCATTAAACAACTTCGAGTAACTACTAAAAAGGTGACACGACTTCTCGAAAAATATAGGTTAAATGAAGCTGCCGAAACACTTTATGACTTTTTTTGGAATCAATTTGCAAACGATTATTTAGAAAAAACGAAATCGAGAAGAAAAGATGCCCAAAAAATATTAGATTTTGTTCTGCAAGAATCTTTAAAACTACTTCATCCCTTTATGCCGTTTGTTACAGAGGCAATTTGGCAAGAGAGTAAAAACCGATTTAATAATACTACTCTGATTTCTTCTTCTTGGCCTAAATAAGATTACAAAAAACTAAAACCCGATAGAACTTTTTGCATTTGTTCCGGAACGGTGCTGATCGAATAAACATAATTATCTTTATTGATAAATATGATCGCCCTACTCTCTTTTCCTGTACTGTTCTCTATCTCATATTCCAGGATAAATCCATCATATTTTGTCAGGCTTAGCTTTTCTTCTCTGACTAATTTTGCGTCTTCGAATTTTTCCATATCTTTTTTCAATCTTTCGACTTCATCGGACAAAGAAGATACACTTACTCCAACCGCGATTCCCTTTCCCAGTGAGTGTTCCGTTTCTTCAAATCTAACGAAGTTTTTATATCCCCCTTCGTCTTTATATTCGGCCTTAGTAAGAAGCGGGGGGTGTTGTATTTTATAACCAAAATCGGAATTCACATATTCCTCCCAATCATTCACTATAAATTTTTCCGGAGTGTTATTTTCTGAAGTTTGACTAATTCTCGCGGATTTCGAATCAACATTCTTGCTTAGATAAAGGTAAAAGTAAAAAACCAGAGCTACTAGACTCAAAAAAGCGAAAGCGCTCCCTATACCAAGAACTGAAATCTTTTTTTTGGGTTTAATCGACATTACTACCTAAGATACTATCATCTAAAAAGAAATTTAACGAGGATGTTTTGAAAGGGTCTTAAGATTTACTTAGATTCCAGTTTCGGCTCTGCGTTTTCGTCAGCGGTTGTTTCAAGCGCTTCTTCTCCGGCGGTCTCTACAGTTTCACCTTCGGTAGTTTCTGTCGGCAATTCAACCACCTCTTCTTTCTGCGCCTCCACCTTCACAAGGATTTCATCTTGACCGACTTTAATTTCGACTTTCTTCGCATCTACCTTAATGTTTTTTATTTGCACTGCATCGCCAACGTTATTCAGTTGGCTTAAATCTATCTCAAATTTTTCCGGAAGGTCTGTAGGCAAAGCCACGACCTCAACCTCATCGATGTACTGTACTACAGTGCCCAAACCCTGTTTTTCTGCTGGAGATTCTCCCACAAGTTCAACAGGGACATCGGCTGTTACTTTCTCCTTCAAGTTAACCTGCAAGAAGTCAACATGGCTTGGCATGTCACTAACGGGATCTACCTGAGTGTTGTGAATAAGTACAGGAATTTTTTTTCCTTCAAGGACTAATCCTATTAACGTGGTTTCTCCCGCTTCATTAGATAATTTTATGTATTTAGAGAAGTTTACCTGAATCGCCTGGGATTTAAATTTTTTTCCGTAAATATTTGCGGGAAGAAGACCCTCCCTTCTTAATTTTTTAACCTTACGACCTACCGTCGATCTTGTATCGGCATTTAGTGTTAAATTACTCATTTTTAGTTTTTACTCCAAAATATACGCGAGAAATAATCTCGCGATAGATCAGTATTATAACCTAAATAATCTTCAGCCGTCAAGGAAAATCGTGGCGTTGCTTCCAAAACGATTTCTTTGTTTTTTTCGAGTTTAATACTAATGGCGAAAGGTCTTATGCCGGATTGTTTTATCCAGGTGAGATCATAAAAACCTTCGTTATCGAAAGTGTAATCAGATCCGCTTTCCCACGAAAAATTTAATACTGTAGTATCGCCTGGTAAAACTTCGAATAAAACTCCTGCCTCTTTAAAACCTCTAAGACCCTGTAAATTAGGTTTTATCTCTTCCTTGATATTTTTCTGATTCACGTTAATTACACCAAATCCAGCATCTCCTGGAGCAAACATTCTAAGATAACCCTTATAAATATTTTCAGTCGGGTTTTCCAAAAAATAAATCATTTTTCTTTTAATCAGTTTTTCCTCTAATGAGACCGTTAAGCTTGCTTTTCTTTTTATTTCTTGAGACTTTGCGCCCTCTATTCCAAATTCATTAATACTGACAAGGTCCGAATAACAATTATTTTGACAGTCATTATAATTGAACGAGCCGTCCCAAGAGATTTCATTCAAAATTCTAGATGAACGATTGTCATTTAAAAAAATCTGCACGTCCTTATTCTCCATTCCTTGAATAAGAAGGTCTAAATACTTGGTGCCTTCATTGTGTTTTAGTCGATCAACTTCGGTAAAGAATTCATCTATCACCTCTTGATCTGAAGCTTGGGTGCGAATATTTTTCCCATCTTTTAGTTTGCTACTTTTCAGAAATTTATTTTTCTTCTCAAAAATGTCTCTAAGAAAATCTAGGTTGATAGCAAACACTCCATCGACGGATTTGTCGATCGATTTGTCTAAAAACCATTCCGCCTTACTTGCGCTTGTTGGAAAATCGGGATCCCAATTGATATCTTTAAAAAACCAAGTACTATCATTTACGTATTTTTTGAGTGGTTGTGGTGGTTCTACTTCTCCCAGCAATTTCTCGTTAAGATCATCTGAATCATACGTCTGACTGTCAATAATTTCCCCCCCAGAAAAGGTAATCAAACTAACCTTATTAATTACTCCCCCTGTCGACCTGAGCAAACTATTGTCCTGAAACAAAATGAGATAAGTTACGGGTTTAACCTCTCCTAAAAATTGAGGTAATATTTCAGCAAGATTCTTGGCATTATTAATATTTTCTCTAATTTTTTCTATATCAATATTTCCCAACACGATTTTCGAAGTCAGCCTAATGCTCGGTAAATTCGAATTTAACTCTGCCTCGAAAAAACCCATCTGGTTAGAAAGATCGTCCAGGTCTGTATATGTCATGCTTAATCGATCCCTGTCTATTTTTTCTTGACGCGAAAATAAATGCATTAAATAAATCAGGTCATCAGCAACCTTTAAACTTTTTATTCCAATTGTACTCGCTTTTTCTAATAGTTTAGCCGACTCTCCCATTTGTAAAAATATATAACCCGCCAGGGGAATTTTAGAGGTATGCCGAGAGTATTTTTGTGTAATTAACGAAGTACTTTTTGATGCTTGAAAAAAAAGTTTAGTCAATGAAGGATCCAGTCTAAATAAAAATAATTTCCCAAAACTAAAGATTAAATGGTTTGTTATAAGAAGTGTAAATGGAATTAAAAACAACGCAATCAGCAGTCCTATGCCTGTTTTATAACCGAGGGCTCGGAAATTTTTTTTAATATTAGTACTTCCCCATCTTTTCTTAAAGTAACTTTTCTTTTCATCACTATCCCCGAGGGTCGATAACCTGTTGACATTTAATCTATCTTTCCTTTGAAGGTCATGCGACAATTCCTTAATAGATAAATTTTCACTCAAAAAGTTACTAAACTCTTTAATCTCGCTTTCAACAACTTTTGATAAATTAACTTTTTCGTCGAATTCGACTACCAATTCCGACCCTTCGGCTTGCAATATATGCAGACCTTTTTCTAAAATTATTTGTTCTATATATTTCCTCCTTATAGGAGGAGCAAGTATCGCAATACTTTTACCGTAGGCTTTCAGAGAAAAAAGATCTCTAACTAAATTACTCGCCAAATCATTTAGTTTTAGTAAGTAAAAATTCTCCCGGTTAGGCATATAAGCTGTATTATTCTGTAGGTCTAAAGTCAAAAAATTGCTGAATATTTTTTCCTCCAGTCTAAACGAGTAATCATTTACGTAGAGGGTGTCTCCGATAAAAATTATTCCGGCATACAAATCTTTCTTTTCCAAAACTCTGTTCTTAACGGAAATAATTTTTTTATAATCATTTTCCTGTTGAAAATAATTAAAGATAAAGATCGCTTTACAAGAGTTCTTCGTCGCAATTCTTATACTTCCTGCAATTCCTTCATCCATACTAGAATTTCTGTTTTCTTTTTTCTTTGAGGGTTCTAAATAAATAAGATAGTTTATGTTGGTATTTTCTAAATAAACATCATTACGTTTTAGTATTAGTGTTTCTTTTAGACTTTTTTCAAATATGGCTCTATTCCACTCCTGGAAATCAGCACTGATAACTAATGGTTTACAAAATTTTTTTTCAAGAAGTTCGACCAGCTTTAAAGAAAGAGGATTAAATTCGCAATCTAAACAAACTGTCGGGGAAAATCTTAAGCCGCTTGGATTAGTTTCTCCCATTTAATTATACCTTCTAAAATTCAGGGGTACTTCAATTTAAGAAAGTACTTAAATTGTATTTTTGAACCTATATTTTTTAGACTGAGCAACGTGAAATTTTATATATTTTCATCAAAATTTTCAGTGTGTTGCATTAAATCGAGTTTTTGATTAACCAACTTATCCGCCAATTTATTGGCTTCTCGCGGCACGGTTTTATACACTACTTCCTTTTTCAAAATATTTTCTAAGCTTTTTATTCTGGCAATTAAGGGTTTTAAGTTTTCGCTTTTTGTTCTGTATTTTTCTTGTAATTGTTTTACTACTAATTCGGAGTCGATATTAAAAACAACTTTTTTTATAGTTTCTCTTAAACTGCTTTGTGTTAACCATTCATAAGCATCTATCACGGCATTATATTCTGCTTCGTTATTAGTTGCTTTACCCAAATATCTAGACCCCTTATAAATTATTTTACTATTATTTATAACTAAAAATGCCGAAGCCGAAGGACCAGGGTTACCTCTTGCCCCACCATCGGTATATATCTTTATATAACTGCCCATAAGGTATATTTATTTTAGCAAATAGGAGGTAACGAAGTTATCTGGCGGTAACAATCAAGTACCTTCCCTCACCCTCTCCCTCTGATTTTGTTTCTACATCATTAAACTGAGAAAGGTAAACGTGAATCGTTCTTCTTTGTGACGGGGTTAAGTTATATAATAGTTGTGGTTCTCCGGTCTCCTTAGCCCTGTCCGCCGCCTGCTTAGCTAATTCTTCTAATTTTACATTTTCCTTTTCGCGCCAGTCCCCGATATTTACTATTATTCTATACCAGTCCCCGGTTTTTCTTTTAACTATCATTCCTACAATCGCTTGAAAATCAAGCATGGTCCTCCCCCTATTTCCGATAAGCAGCCCTGCCTCATCCGGAGCATCGATATTTACCAAATAAGCTGAGTTTTCTTTATCATCTACCACTTCGATGCCTGCTTTTATCTCCATGAGATCTAGTAATTCCCCAACCACTTCTCCAATAACCTTATCTAGATTATTATTACTTTTATTAATTTCTTTTTTGACTTTAACCGAACTTTTTTTCATAATTATCGTCTCTGAGTTTATGATTTTATCAATTTATACTTCTTAAACCAAGAGCCTACCTCTCCCCAACCCTGACTTCTTACTTGTCTAAAGACTTGTGTTGCAGAAAAAACGAGCCAATAAAGTGCGAGTCCGGATGCAAATTTTACACCAACAAATAAGGTTATTAATGGAAAAGTATATGTCATGGACTTTTGAATTGCTACTTGAAAGTCATCGGATGTTTCTTTTGTCTTCTCGGCAATTTTTTGTTCGAGCGTCACCTGAGGATTCATTATTTTAACGGATAAAAATTGAAGGAGTGCAGCCAAAATTAATAGTGGTCCCGGTAAAACTACCTTGGTCGAAGGCAGAGTGATAACGTCTGGTTTTGTTACATCCAGATAAAGAAATTTTGTGTTAATCGACTCTCCTTCTTTAAACCTCAGTTGTGTATACAGTAAATCATTAAAGTTCGTTGAGGGATCATTATGATTAGATAAGGTTTTAGTGAATACGTTTATGAATGCGATCAATATTACTATTTGTAAAAGATAAGGAAGACAACCTGCACCGGGGTTAATGCCTTTTTCTTTATAAAAATCTGCTTGAGCCTGAGCAAGTTTAATTTTATCCCCTTTATGTTTCTTTTTTAACTTATCTAGCTCCGGTGCTAATTCCTTCATTTTTTTCATCGAATCCATGTAGGGTTTCGTCAAAGGACCTAATACAAACACTAGGAAGAAACTGAAGGCTATTATCGCTAACCCTAAATCATTTCCTAATAAACGGTAAAAAAGAATTAAACCATTTGCCAAAGGTTTTATCAAAATTTCATTGAAAATATTCATCCTAGTAATTAATCACGAAAGTCGTTCAGGAACGGGGTTGTAGCTCAACACCTTTGAAAAAGGGTGACATCTTAAAAACCTTCCGATGGAAAGTTGTAAGCCTGTAAATATTCCAAACTTTTCAATAGCTTGTTTTGCATAAACACTACACGTCGGTTGATACCGGCACGCCCCGCCTAACAAATTATGTAAATGGGGAGATAAGACATTTTTATATAAAGAGATTAATCCCACAACCAAAACCTTGGGTAAATAATTAATGTTTTTCATTTGAATTAATCAAGAAATTCGGCTCGTTGAAGGAAACTTTTAATCTCCGTCATTATTTCCTCTACGGTCTTTTTCATTATGCCTCTTTTTACTAAAAATACAAAGTCATATCCTTTAGGAATCATTATCAAGTTTTGCCGCATGGCTTCATTAAAGGCTCTCATAACCCGGTTCCGATGAACTGCCATCTTGGATATTTTAGTAGAGATGATAAAACCAAAACGGGGTTTGCCTTTATCACTTCTTTTTAGTACACGGGCTCCGAAATTTTCACTCTGGAATACTTTACCTTTTTGTTTAACTCTTTCAAATTCGTCTTTTCTGTGTAGTTTATATTCTCGCGTCAGCATTTTAAATATTAACCAACTTTCGTCTCCCCTTATTTCTTCTTTTTTTTAAAACCTTCTGACCGACTGACGCTCTTTTTCTGAATCCATGTCTTCGTGCTCTCCTTTTTTTGCTAGGTTGATAGGTTCTTTTTGTCATTTTTAATTTACACCTTTGTAGTTTACTATATTTTTCAAACATAAAGAAATCTCAATTTCCTCGATGAATTAATATCTGCTTATTTTCAATATAGTTTTGGCGGGTAATACCTACACCAACATCGCCGGTTTGTCATCCTACCTGTAATTTTTGTGAATCTTCGGCGTTTTTTGGGGTTGACTAATTGTGGATAACTTCTTTATCATGCGAGCTGTGGCGAGTAAAACAACCTTTGTTTATGATGCGAGTGAAAAGAGCATAACAAGTTATGCTAATTATGCGACTTGCTGGAGGACTAATGGATAATTTAGATAAGAAAAAAGTATGGAATGACGTTCTTGAGGGTATTAAGGTTAGTGTTTCGCCGGCAATTTTTACTACGTGGTTTAAAGAAACTCATCTGTCCAAATTGGAAAAAAGCAAAGATCGTTATTTGGCTGAAATTGGCTGCAAATCAAGCTTTGTCAAAACCACAGTAGAAACAAGATATTTCGGTCTCATCCAAGATTCTCTTGCAAAATCGCTCGACACTTCCTGTGATGTCTTTTTTACCGTCAAACAGATATCAAATATTCAATCGGGTTCGCCTAAGCTGTCACCTTTATTCGAAGATTCGGCAAAAGATAATTACGAAATTAAAGACTTTATTTTGAAAGCTGGCTTAAGACCTACTTTCACTTTTGATAATTTTGCCGTTTCGTCATCAAATCAAATGGCTTGGGCGGCTGCAGACGCCGTTGCAAAGGAGCTAGGAAAAGCATATAACCCATTATTTATCTGGGGAGGCGTAGGTGTAGGAAAAACTCATTTAATGACAGCGGTTGGTCACGACACCATTAAACATGGCCTAACCGACAAAGTGGTTTGTTGTACAGGAGAACAATTTACCAATGATATTGTCGAGGGTATTAGGAATAAATCCACTCTTAGCGTAAGAAACAAATATAGAAAGCTGAAAGTTTTACTGATCGACGATATTCAGTTTATAGCAGGAAAGGACGCTGTACAGGAGGAATTTTTTCATACGTTTAATGCTTTGGTTAATTCCGGATCACAAGTAATTTTAACTTCAGACAGGCCACCTTCCGAAATCTCAAAATTAGAAGAGAGACTAAGAAGCAGGTTTGAAGCTGGATTAATTGTCGATATCGCACCACCCGACTTTGAATTAAGGTGCGCAATAACACAAATCAAAGCGCGGGACAGGGAAATGAACCTGGCTATGGACCTGGTACAGCTAATAGCGGGCAATATAGAAACTGCTCGTAAAATTGAAGGCTTTTTAATTAAACTTTCTTCCGAAGTAAAAATTAAAAACAATCAAATTTCGCAGGAACTCATCGAGTCCATGCTGGGTAAAGGAAGTGAAGAAAACGAATCTAGCCCAAAAGCGTCTGCTAACGACGTAATAACAGCTGTATCTAAATATTTTTCTATAGGAAAACGGGCGCTTCTTGGCGTTTCCAGATCAAGACCCGTTGCTCTTCCAAGGCAAATTTTAATGTACATCTTAAGAACACAATTATCTCTACCATTACAAGAAGTTGGAAGACTAATTGGCCGAGATCATACTACTGTAATGCATGCTGTGGAAAAAATTACCATACTAGCCTCAAGTAGTGCACAAATCCGTGAGGATATAAGGGGGATAAAAAATCTTCTTTGAGGATAAAGTTTTGTGTTTTCCCACTTATCTACATTTGTTAAGGATTTATCAACAAAATTACACACAATTAGCTATGTTCAATATTAACAATTTAATATAGGCATTAGTGAAGCGGACAATACACTTATCAACAATCCCTACTACTATCACTACTATATAATTATCAAAAATAACCACTAAGATAAAATTGATTATTACTAAGATGTCTATTATACTTGAAGCCGATGAAAATCCAAGTTCTTCAGGAAAATCTTTCTAAGGCTTTAAGTATAACCTCCCGATTTTCCAGTACAAAAGTCCAGCTTCCAGTTTTAGCCAACATTCTTTTTAAAAGTCATAGAAACAAACTTTTAGTTATCGCAACCAATTTGGAGATGTCAATATCATTATCATTGGGAGCTAAAATTGATGAGGAAGGGGATATAACAATACCGACAAGAACCGTAACTGATTTAATTAGCAATCTTAAACCGGGTCAGTTGGAAATAATAACCGAAAAAGAGAAAATGGAAATTAGTGCGCAGGATTTTAAGTCAAGTATTTCAGGAATGAATTCTTCAGATTTTCCGAGTGTACCAACAGTTATTGATAATGTCGACTTTAAAATAAATCCAGTTACTTTTCAGAATGCCCTCTATAAAGTCCTTTTTTCTGTTTCAGTTGATGAAACCAGGCCGGTTTTGACCGGAGTATTGGTTATTTTACATAAAGAAGGTATGGTTTTGGTGTCAACAGATGGATTTAGATTGTCACAGTTTAAACTAAGGTCTCCTGAGATTAAAAAGGATCTTAAGGTAATTTTACCCAAAAACGCACTGCATGAATTAGTCAGGTTGATGGGGGACCACGAGTTAGAGTTTTCTTATTCAAAAGATGATAACCAGACTCTTTTTGGTGTAGAAAATGCTGTATTAACTTCCAGAGTTATAGATGGTGAATTTCCGGATTTTGAGAGAATTATTCCTAAAAAGACTGCTATTACAATAATTGTCGACAGGGAAGAGTTTCTTCGGGCGGTCAAACTCGCTTCTGTTTTTGCCAGGGATTCAGCTAATGTGGTAAAGCTGGAAATTAAAAAGGATGGTATAGATGTCTTGGCGGAAAGTGCTCAGTACGGAAGTCAGAAAACAAGCGTAGATGCAAAATTAGTGGATGGGAGCGAATCGATAAAAGATTTTACCATTGGTTTTAATTATAGGTTTCTGGAGGATTTTTTGACCAATGTCGAAGGAGATGATATTCAAATCGGATTATCTGATTCAAATGCTCCAGCCACTTTTGTGGATTTAAAGGAGAGAGACTATCTTCACATTATAATGCCTGTCAGGATGCAAAGTTAGCTTAAGGGCTTCAGTATTGTTTGGATGGAGAAGTGGAATAGTCGTAGGCCGGTGAGTATTTTGCTTTGAATTGTTCGAAGGTCATTGGAGTGAAGTACCAAATTTCCAAAAGCAGTCCGCTTTCTTCGTGTCCGACGTAAGCGATTCCGCGTTCTGGTATTACATACAAGTCAAATCCGCTTGAACTGTGGGGACCGTACAGTATATTTTGAGTACTCCCGTATTCCTTTTCGATATCGGAAATATATACTTTATCTTTTAGTGTAACAATTTCTTTTATAAAAGAGAGTTTGTCTTCTTCGATAATTACCTGGTTTGGTATCTCGGGATTTGAGGAAGGAAAGTTAAGTAAATTTCCGTTATTTTCTTCTTTGATTGGCTCGCCGAGCTTGTCTATAACATCTTTTTTAGTGCTAATACCCGGAACTAATGATTTGTAAGTAGCCTGTTTTGCTGGTATGGGAGTTGGTTGCACTTGAACGACCTCCTTCTTGTTCCTCTGACTATAAAAGGCAAATGCTAGGCTAATAATTACTGTAAGTATAATCAGAACCAATAATTTGTGTCTAAGCAGAAATGTTTTCATAAAATAATTATAGAGTACTAAAAAACATTTTGATTTACGAAATTATAGTGAGCGGGATATGTTGACTGTAAAGGATTTGCACAGTTAGTAAATGTGGGAGATGTCATATATAGAGCTATGGCCTCGGCAAAAGCTTCGCCGGGAGCTCCAGTTGCCGAATAAGTGCACATGGGACGTTCGCCTGCGACACCCGGCCAACTGGTGTAGGTTGAATATAGTGCTGGATTAATTCTAGCCACATGGTGGCCTGCTTCGTGCCCTAATATATATAGAGCGTCGGTTGTGTTTTGCATTGGCCTTGATTCAAAGCGTATATCACACTGCGCATCATGAGTATGCCAACCCCAAAGACTTACCCCCGGTGGGTCGTAGCATAAGTTGACTGGAGGGCCGTCGCAAACTTTTGCCGCATATGCAGGATATTGACTTACCAGTGTGCTAATTGCAGCATTCAAATTGTTAACAGCTCCTCCTGGAGCTTGTGACCAAGGTATAGCGTTATCACTTACGACAAAACAACCGAAAGGTGGCTCTCCGATTATGACAGACTCGCTACCTGAAGTTGTTTGTCTTCCTGCTGAAGGAACATCAGCACTGACCGTAAAAGTATCGGTAACAACAGAATCCGAAAAGTTTGAATTGTAGGTTACTGTATAGGTAATTACAAACGGGGTTCCCGGCGAGATGATAAGGGGTGGAGCCGGTATTGAGGGATTGGGTATTGGGCAGGTTCTACCTGCACCGTCACCGTATACGTTGCAATCAGTAGAAAAGGTGATGTTGGTCAAAACCCCTTGTAAGGCTGAAATCGTAATTGTGTAGGTTATGGTTCGGTTGGGTGGAGGATTATCTACAGTATCAGGATTGGCCACTTTTTGTATTGAAATATAGGCATTTTCTACGGGAACATAAGGACCGCTGCGTAAGGTGTTTTGGGGTACAACGTAGCCACCCATGTAAATAATTAGTACAACTATAATTACGAAAAATGGCAAGACAATTAGTCCAATCAAAAATGGTATGATGACAGAGGGCAGAAGTACACCGGTAATTCCCAGCATTGCTGCTGAGAAAAGGCCAAAAACCCCAGAGGCCAAACCGATGCCTCCAACCAGTGCATAGCCAGCACCAAGAAATCCCAGTCCTCCCAGACCGATCAAAAATGGGCTACCAAGCCCTATTCCAGACGTTAGGATAACCATTGATAATGCAAGTATTGATTGTCTTGTATCTTTTTCTCCGGTAAGGGAAGTTACCAGGCTTTGCAGACCTTTAACAACTATGGCGCCTGCTGCAACAACTAATGCTAAAGCCGCTTCTACTGCTAAAGCTACCCACCCTGGGGGTCCTGCAGCTACTTCGGCCGCAGCAACTCCTGCGGCGGCTCCGCCTGCAGCAGCGGTTCCTCCTGCAACGGCCGCTCCACCTGCAGCAGCAGCTCCTCCAGCAGCAGCTGCACCACCGCCTGCAGCAGCAGCTCCGGCTCCTGCAGCAGCGCCAACGCCAGCTTCGCCCGCTGCAGCTACACCCGCTTCACCTGCAGCTTCTACGCCGGAAGTCACCCCTTTCTCGACCAGTTTCTTGACACCTTTTTTGACCGTGTCCTTGACGACTCCCTCGACTTGGTCCCTGACAAAATCGACTCCTGTATCAAGAATGGGGGAGATCCCATTATCAGTGCTTTGGGTCATGAGGTAGGTTAGATCAGGTGGTGGTGTAACTTCTGAGTAATCCTCAATAGATAAGACAGGCGCCTGATTGGCTAGATATAATTCATTACTAAAGTCAGCCTCAGCTAAGCTGAAGATTTCCTCAAGTTTCGTAATATTATCTATGGAATTTATTTCATCTTCTGTTAAGAAGGTAGCCGCCACCAGCGCCCCTTCAATCTGTTGTTTATCAACACCCATGTTGTGGAGTCGCCAGGCAGTATTTACTTCGTCTTCGGTAAGGGGTTTTTTGAAGGTTTGGGATTTTGAAATTTCATCAAGTTCATCTTGATTAAAGGTTATTTTCCCCGAATCTTTTAAAGGTAGAGTTCGAGTTTGGGTTTTTGTTTTTGCCGCTTCTACTTTAACGTCGCTCGCGGAAAGCGTGGGCTTTAAAATAAAGGCAATGTTTCTTTGAGGTGCGACGACTTTTGGAGGAATTTCTTCGGTTTTTTCCTTTACTTCTTTATCCTTTTCTGTTTTTATTTCCTTCTCGACAGGAGGTAGAATTGTAGGAGACCAACCGCTTTGCTTGGCTGCATCCAAGACGTTACTCTTCCATTCATTTGCCTTGTTCGGGTTATTGAGAACCTCGTTAGGTAGTCCTTCTACTTCAGGAACCGAACCTTCGCCGTAAACCATTTCGTATACATCGTTTATTTTATTGGCATTTTCCGGAGTATGTATAAGCCATGGAACTTCTAAGTCTTCGTCCAACGTCAAGGTATGCAGGGTGCCTTCTTCTTTAACCCCTCCTTTGACTACACCGCTTGCAATAAGTGCATTCCTCCACTCTTTGGTATCATTATCTGTAGTCGTTGAGCTTTTTGGGTCTATGACGTAAACCTCAGCAGGAACGGAATCTATTTCAGCAAGTTTTGCGGCAGCGACCTGGGTAGGATCTCCATCAACAACATAAATTGGACCCTTAGGGCCTTCAATTTTTATTAACTTAATTGGTTCTTTCTGCTGACTCCAATAATTTTCACCTTGTTCTCTAATCTTTACGGCATCTTCTTCGACTTCTGTTAACCCCTGTTCATTCTTTTTCTCGCCTCTTCCCGACGACCAGTCTTTCCATTCGGGGGTTCCCACAATCTTAGAGACCTGTACTTCTTCCTTTGAAGAATATCTTGTGTTTGTATTATTTTTTAGAATATCTGTTGAAATATGAGGGCTTGTTTTTAAGTTTTTATGTTGAAGTTTCAATTTCTCCTTTTCTTCGTCGCTTAATTCTTCCGCTTCTTCCGGTTTTTCTTCTTTTTTCTCTTCCAACTTTTCCCCTGGCTTTACTTCTTCCTCCGGTTTTTCTTTCTCCTCTAATTCTTTATCATCCCCTTCTCCCTCTTTTTTCTCTTCCTCTTTGGCCTCGACTTTACCTTTTTCGCCAAACGACGGTGCAGAACCACCTGCTTCTTTTATTGCCGTTCTACAAAGCCCATATGCATGTTCGACCCTAACACTAAGTTGGGCACCGCTTGTTAGTACGTTATCACCAGGCTTAACTCCGGCAAGCACGTCTGACACAAACACTTCAGGATCGTGGTCGTAACCTCCTTTAATATAGGTTGTTATGATTTCGTAAGCTCTATCTACCTTAGTTCCTGCCATAAATTATTTTCTCCTTTGCTCTAATAACTCCTGCGGTTTGGTTGTAATTAATTTATGTTCCTCGGGCGAAGCAACGACGGTTATGGGTGCGTGGTTATTGCCTGCAAAAAATATTCCCTCGCCGACGTTAGCTCCCAGCAGAAGCTGCCTTTCCCCTTGGGATAAATAAAAAACCTCACCAATTCTATCAATTGCAGCTGGCGCTTGTTTCAAAAGAACTCTCAAGGCTGAATTAGTAACTATTGCTTTACCGATGTCTTGGGCCAGGAAGTCCTCGACGTCTTGGGTTATAGTCGTTAGACCAAGGTAGTATTTCCTGGCCCGTTTAACAACCGAGAACATAAACTGGGCAGTATCTTCGTAGCGCATCATATGCCAGGCCTCATCTACAACCAACAGGCGTGGTTTGAGATCTTTTTTAACTCTCGTCCAAATGAAGTCGAGAATTACGAACATAGCAATAGGTCTTAAGATATCCTGTAGCTCGCGAACGGAGAAGACCGTAAAAGGGTTTCTGATGTCGATATTTGTCTGCTGGTCGAATATACCCACAAAGCTTCCTCGAACATACTTTTCGATTCGAGCGGCCAAATCGAGGGCTTCCGGAACCTCCATTCCGATTAATACTTTGTATAAATCCTCCATTAGAGGAGGTTCCTTAGTTTGGGTTGTAGGATCCATATCAATTCCTTTTGATCTGTAAGTTTCGACGAGAGCCCGATCCAGAAGGGCTTCTTGGGGAGGAGTGATCGCTCCCATAATAATTTTGAAAAGCGAATGCAGCGAAAGAATTTTTAGGTTTAATTGATTTTCACCCTCCTCATGAATTTGGGAAAGCCCGAAGGGATTGATTTTGCTTGGGGAATTAAAAGAAAATGTGAGATATTCTCCTCCGACGGCGTCGGATAGCGCTTTATATTCGCTTTCGGGGTCAATGATAATTACCTCCGACCCAAGCATTAGAGACCTCAGAGATTCGAGTTTAACGAAATAAGATTTTCCAGCTCCGCTAGTCGCGAACACGGTCATGTTGGAATTTTCCATCGAGAACCGATCAAAAATAATAAAAGATCCGTTTTGAGAGTTAATTCCGTAAAGCACTCCTTTGTCGCTGGACAACTCAGCCGAGGTGAGGGGGAAGGTTGTTGACAAAGAAGTTGTATCCATGTTGCGGGTAATCGAAATTCTGTCTAAGCCGAAGGGAGAGGTTGAAAGGAACCCGTTTTCCATATCGAGAGTGCTGTGCTTTGCGGTTATAAGAAGCGACCCCAGCGTTGACTCGACTTGTTTAGTAATTTGATTTAGTTGCTCAAAGTCAAAGGCGCGGATAGTAATATAGAAAGCGAATTCAAAAAAATGCTCGGCTCCTTTGACCAATTCATCTTGCAGAAGCCTTGCGTCGTCAAGCCTTGCCTGTGTTGCCGGATTGATTATTTTTCCACGCTCAAGATCGGTTGCAATTTCCGCTTCCATTTCGGCAACCTTGTGTAGGAGATCATCCAGCACTCCTTTGCCCTCAATCGGATAGATAAAAAATGAGATGTCGAGGGAGCTATTAAAGTTAATGACCTGTTCTAGCCATCCCGGAGAAACAAATCTCGGATAACCCGAAATGAAAAGCGTGCGCAAATAGACATTGTTAACCCTAAAAAAGTCAAAATCCAACTCGACCATCTCGGGAGCAATTACATTTATAAGACTTTCATTTTGACTAATTGCAACAACGGGGTCATCTATTTTTGGCTTATCCGGTGGAGGTATGTTTTTGCCGTTATTAACCCCTGCGGCTGTAGCTGTCGGAGATTTTTGGTCAGTAGGGCTAATGACCTGATCGGCTTTATTTATATCCGGTTTTTGACTCTCTTTTTCTTTTGGTTTTTTTCTAAATAGGCTCGGCAGCTTCATATATTTATTCAAACTCGCCTTTGGGCGAGGAGTGAACAAGCTAGTCTCACACAAAGTTCGAGACTGCTGCAGTATCAATTCCGCAGCAGCTTATCCCAGAATCCCCATTTCCTTTACAGGAGGTTCAGGGTTATAAGTATTATAAAAAAGTCGGATAAGGTCTTCGTTCGACAGGGGTTTTAGCTGAATATTTAATCTTCTTGCCTGTCTTGCTAAGTGTTCTCTTTTAGGGAAAAGAGCAATTTTTGCTTTTCTTACAACGTAGGATTTGGGAAATGGTAAGAGTGCCCCTTTTTTCGATGGCCTAAAAGTTGTTACTAAAGACTTTCCTAATCCTAGTTCGAAAGGAGAAAAGGAAACCACGATATAGAACTTTTTACTAAGCACATTTTTCTTTTTAATCGCTTCGGCTATAAAATTTTTATAGTCTTCCATTATATGAATCAATTTTGGATTATTAATTTTAGATTGGGCTTCGTTTAAGAAATTCATATAAATAGAGATATCCTTTTTTTGTGACCTGACCACGATTTGGACTGGGAAATTGAAAGAGTTAAGAAGTCCCGCATATGATGCAATAACTGCTTCTTGTTCGTTTTCGCTTAAGAGGCCAAAATTAAGAGAAGTTGATTCCATGATTTGGGCAGCGCCTCCGTTTTTATAGATCACAACTCCGTCGACAATATCAGCTAAAGGAATAAGGTCCTGCGTGGTTGAAAGAATTGTTTTATCAGGAGTACTTAGAAAAGGTATTGCCATTTTGTAATATTTTTTTAGTTAACCATTGTTGGTTGATTAGTAGCTAGATTAGCTTCAATTTGATTGGCTTTGACGAAAACCGGTGGTATAATATCTCCTCTTGCTTCAAAGGATATCGGTTCAAAGGTAAACCCTTCTTTCTCAGTTATTATCTCATATTTACCGTTTGCCAAAGGCGTAACAATCATAAAGTGCCCTAGCTTGTTGCTTTTGAGAGCTCTTACCGAACGGCCTTCAGGATCTTTAATTTCAAGAATTGCATTTTCAATAATCATGCCTTTTGAATCTATGACCTGTCCCACAACAATGTTGGATTTTGTGGGAGGGGTTGGGGGTGCTGCTTCCGGAGAAAATTCCGCGAGTTTAACCTCGTTCATTCTTTGTCCGACGGAAGCGGTTATTTCGCTTCCGACGTCCGAAACGCTAAGTTCCGGGATTGGAACGACGGGCTTTTTCTCTGTCTTTTCGACCGTCAGGGCCGGAACTTGGGGAACCTTAACCTTATCATTATCCAGAGGAACTTGTCGTGGAGCTTTCCCGCCAAGTTCAACTTTTTTTGCTGACTCAAATTGTTCCGACACCTTTGACATAAATTCTTTTTCGCGCTGTTCAAATTTTTGAAACTCCTTCGGAGAAGGCTCCAGACTTGGTACAGGAGCCTGTTTAGTTGCCAAATCCTCTATGGCAGGTGTTTGAGGCATCGAAGTAGGCTGAGAAATCGGTTCGGGTTGGAAAAACTGAGGTTCGACAACTTTTTTTTTCCAGGTATAAATTGTAGGAGAGTATATTGCTTTTACAAAAAGGAAAAGCCATTTAGAGAGCGGTCTATCTTCAAGCGGAAAAAAGGCAAAAGCAATGCCCGCCAAAAATGAAAGGATTATCAGCGGCCATTTAATATACGGCGTCAGACCCGAAGAATAAATAACCAAAGAAATTAAAACTCCGGCAGCAACCTGAAAAAACTGTTTCAAGGTCATATCTCCGACCAGCCTGAATTGATAGGCTGAAATTTGTTGCGGTATCGGGTGTTCTTGATCCATGTATAGGTAAAAGGCAAGAGGTAAAAGGTGAAAGTTACTTTATACTTATCTTTTCTCGAGCCCTTTTTCTTGATCCGTACAAAAGTCTTTTTACTTCAATTATTATTGTATTCATTTTATCAAGTTTATCTTTTGAAAGGTAACCCAAATCTAAAGAGATGTCTAAATAAACCTCGAGTTCAGTTATAGATCCGATAGAAATAGTTAAAAATCTGGCATATTCAGGTGCGCTTTCTTTTGAATATCCTTCTACAATATTTGCAAGTACAGACATGGCTGATCTTCGCATCTGAGGAACCAATGAATACAATTCTGACTTTGGATATAAGGATGTAATCTGGTATGTTTTAAGAACTAAAAGCCTGGCCTTCTGATATAGTTGTAATTTTTTGTAGCTAGTGACTTGGGAGGGAATAGTCATTTTCTTTTACCCTTTAACCTTCACCCTTTACCTTACCTCGTGAACGTGCTTTTTCAACCCTGAAGCGTTTTCACAAACTTTTCTAATGATGGTATAATTTGATTAGTGAAAGGAAAAATGAGTGACGGAGCTGGGAGTGAGCGAAAACTGTACTGAAAAAGGTTGGCTTCAAGTTAACTGGTCACCAGGTTTTAGTTATTACTTCTGAAGGCTGACTTCCTTTAGAGCATTTCTAATGACGTCGTCGTTCGTCTTAAAGCCTTCCATATAGTCAATTTCTTCTGAATAATCTATGTCTTCAAAATAACTAAGTTCTTCTCTAAATAATTTTTCGTTAAACTCACCCTTGAAGATCCCTTTTGACTTATCTACAACATCCTTTAAAGAGTAATTCTTAAAAACAAAATACAAATCCACATAATCCTTCCATTTTGCTCTTCTCCCCAGAGCGTAAGCTTTCATAGAAGATAGTGTTACTAAATCTGGCATTTTTAAAACTTGGGTCAGCTTGTCTGTAAATTCAATGTGGAAAGGGTAGGTAAAGAAAGTGAGCTTGACGGATTCTACAACTATACTTAATTCGTTTACTTCATCGACAAGAACACTTTCTATTGAGTAAAGACTTCTTACTTCGTTCGCTACTTTTTCGTTTTTTGTACTTTCAAGAGTTGCCAGGTCAAGGTCGAGGGACCTTCTATGGCCAATATGTAGTGCAATTGCGGTTCCGCCAACCAGCCCGAATTTTCCCGAGAATCTATTTAGGAGAGGAAGAAGCCTCTTTTGATTTTCCGATAGAATTTCTTCATGCATATTTATCGAAATAGTTTTGAAAGAAATTGAGCGTTTGTGGTTTGAGGTTTACTCTTTTTTTTGATGCGATTTCTTGAAAAAGAGACTTCATTTTAGAGATTCCCACGGTCTTTTCTGCTTCCAAAATATCGTCCCAATTACCGTAGGATAAAATATGTTCCAACGTACTCACGTCCGAAAGCGTACTTCTATTTTTAACATACCAGGCCAGATAAGGCTTATTTTGTAAAATTTTTTGTAGCATGAGCTTACAGACATCGCATTCCGAAAATGTACTCTCTCTATTATATCAGTAAATTTGCACTATTTTCAGACTCCCGAGATTCGAGAATAAAATCGATAATATTATTTCCTTTCAACCCTGAAGCGTTTTCACAAAATTAATTAATCCTTGATTACTGCAGTTGTTTTTACTACTATTAGCTAGTATGGCGAAGAGGAAATTGTCAGCCCTTGTTTGGCAGGAAGAAAAATTGTTTGTTGCTAAACTCATCGGAATTGAGCTTGCCAGCCAAGGTAGAACAGAAAAAGAGGCCCTTAACAATTTAAAGGAAGCCGTTGAATTGCTGTTGGAAGACGAGAACGTTAAACTTCCGACCGTTGGTGTTCCAAAAAACCCTGAGCTACGACTTATTTATGCCTAAGCTTTACTCAGCCAGAGTAATCATAAAATCTTTTAAAAAGGCAGGATTTTACAAAGTATCTCAGAAGGGAAGCCACGTCAAACTTAAGGGTTTTTGGAGAGGTAAACTTCAAACTATCATTATTCCCAACCACAAGGAAGTTGCGATGGGAACCTTTCAGAGTATTTTAAACCAGGCCTCTATGACGTTAGAGGAATTTCTTAAAGTGATATTTCTTCCATTTTTTTTCAAACCTGAAGCGTTTTCACAAAATTTATAGATGAAGTATAATTAAGATGATATAATTTGATTAGTGAAAGGAAAAATGAGCGACGGACCAGAAGGAGAAGGACGACCAGATATAAAAATTGCGACCACCAGTTGGGAACCAAGTAGCGGAAAACTAGAGGGTAAGAGATATATTGGTAACGATCCTGATTCAGAGAGGATGGATGCAATTCTTGGGGACATTGAAAAAAGGTCTATGTCTAGAAGGGAATATATAGATAGGCTTCAGGAAAAAAACACGAAGGCTCTACTATTTGAAGGAGGTACACTATCTGATGAAAAGAAGCTTGTGTACAGGGAAGTTTTAGAAAAGGCCACAATCGGAGCCTTACATGTAGAGTTTAGAGACAGCGAAAAGTTAATGGGGATAATTGAAGAAATCAACAGAGAAAAAGCCCAGGATCCCAACGAAAGTCTATTTCTTTTAATTCAGAATAGACTATTGGGTTTAGTTGATACACCAAGTGGGTTTACAGTAAACGGACAAAATTTAACGGATGATGAGGTTGCTAAGGCGGTAGAAGGACTGAAATTTGCCCGAGATGAAGTTTTAGTCCAGTCAGCAAAAGCCGCTGGAATTTTTAGACATACAGATCCGGTGTCGGGTGAGGTTCGGGGGATTAACGTACAAATAAAAAAGGCTCAAATGGATAATGATTACATAGATGCAATGGATGTAATTGGCGGTCTTGGTAGAAACGCATCTGAACTACATAGAGTAGAAACCAGAAGTTTGAATCGATCAACCGTTGATTTTGGGGGAATGTCTTCGGCCTATATCGGAGGAGCGTTAGATCAAATGGAGTTTCATCTTGCTGAAGCACAACTTGAATATTACCCAGGTGCGGCTCTGGCTGCAGAAGCTGCGGGAGACACCAAAACTGCCACTGAATATAGAAAGGTGGCAGAAGAAGCGAAATTATACCTTGACAGGTACGGAAAAACCATTGATCTCGAACGATGGGGTAAGGAAAGACCGCAGTTAAAAAAAGACGCCTCCGACTTTATTCAAGGAAAGGGTAAATACAGAAAACCAGAAGTTGCTACTGGTGGGGCCGTGGCTGGAGATGCACTGCTTGAACAATTAAAGAAAATGGCTGACTTTACCGAGGGTCAATATAGGATGGCAGTAGAGCAAAACCGAGCGCTTCTTTCCGGTTACGAGGCCGTTGTTCACGCGATGAAGCACAGGGCTTTTACAAACCCCGAAGGGTTTGATTCGAGCAACCCGTACTGGTTCAGGTTTGAACAAAGACCGGACGGCACCCGGATAAGTAACGAGGATAGGGAGAAATATCAGGATTCAATCAGACTATTTTTACAGCTCAATTACCTTTCATATATTAAAGAGTTAACCGGAGCAAAAACGTCCGAAAATTGGATCGAAGCCCAGGGAGCCAGGCTTTCCCGCGAATATTTCAGGGAGGCTTGGGATAATACACCCGGATTTCGAATGGCGGTTTTAACCCTTGCAAAAGACGTGTTCCAAGATTTTCCGGACAAAGTAGGGGCCGAGGCAGCCGAAGAAGCAAAAACATTAACCGAAAAGATACAAAGGGGAGAATTTCAAGGGGACGAGCTTGTTAAGGTGCAAGAGAAGGTTGAAAAATTAAATTTTGCTACAGGTTTCAACTTCAAACAATTTGTATTATCGGAAACAGGCTATCAGCTTTTATCAGATAAAAAGAACCTTGACGCTTATAGAAAGGCTTTAACGAAGGCGATGTCTGAAAGACTCAGCGACCAGGGGTTGCAGAAATCAATTGATGAATTGGAGAGCTTAAAAACAAGAAAAGTACAGGGGGAAGATGTTGATGCGGAAATAACTAAAGCAGAAAGAAATCTAGAGAACCACCAGAAAGAAGTGGAAGAAGCTAGAAAATGGGCAACAGATCATCGGGTTACAGTAGAAGATTTAATTCAAACCTCCGTTCATGCCGCCGATGACCTTTTTTACGCTACCGGCGCTTATGATTCGGGAGACGTCTACAGAGCACAAACAGAGGCTATTAAGGAGGAGGATGATCCCACACGCAAAGATTATGCTATAAAGCTACAGGAATCGGCTACAATTTCGGATGGAGTAAGAGAACTTTTTTCACCGGGACTTAAACTAAAAGAACGACTTTCTGCCAGAAAGAGATTTGAAAGAAAGTCGGCAGAGATAAAGCGGATACGAGAGGATGTGGCTGCTGGACGGATAGCACCCGACAAGCTTGACGAGGCAGAGCGGAAAGCGGCTGATATGGAACGAACCTTAAACGCAGAACGCGCATACGGTGGTCCCCTAGGTGAGTGGACAAGGGAAAATTACAGTGTTAAGGATAGAAAAACCAAAAAGGGAACGACTTTCAGGGAAGAATTTGACGAAGGCGAAAGAGATTATATTCCGGAGAGGATGTTCTACAGTGTATTGGAGATGATTGATACGGGAGGGCAAGAATATGCAGATCCGCAGACGGGAGAAAGAAGCAGGCACCCATCAACTTCAATAGCAGACGTACTTATAGATAAAGAAAGGTATGTTAGGGCAGTGCCAATCGAGACTGCACAAAAAGCCGTGATCAAATTTGAAAAAGGACAAAAAACAATCACAAAAGAAGTTCCGATTGAGCTTGTTGATCTGACTGAAAATGGAAATGAAAACGCCGGTAAAGTGCTTGATGAAGTTAGGGCTGGTGAATGGTGGGGTTATTATTGGGATGTTGGCAGTGCTGTTGTGGCACTTGAGGGGCACCAAATGAGCGGGGATCCCAAGAAAAGATTGTCGAGGGAATCCTTTCTTGATAAGTGGATTAAAGTTAGGGGGGATGCAAAATTGGCTCCGATATTTACCGATCGTGCCTATCTTCTCGGAGCAACAGCTTTAATAATGAGCCCAGAAAAGGGGTTTGTTACCGGACAAGCAGAAACAATACTTGATATTCCCGAGTCTGCATATAATGCTATAGTAACCTCCGTACTTTCCGATAATCGATTTTTTATGAGCCCAGAACGGCGTAAACAACTTTACGACTCGTTGCACGCAAGAGATGTATTAACAAGTGATTGGAACCTTTTATACGACATTTATATAGAAGGAACGCTTTTTGCTCCACGAGAGAGATCAAGAAGGGGTATATCGAAGAAAATGGCAAAAGAAATCGAAGCTTTCGAAGAAGAACAAAGACGAATAGATGAAGAGAAAAAGAAGAGGCGAGCAGTTCAGACTACAACACCGACTCCTTAAGAAGTTATATAGGTGTAATACTATTCTGGTTTTTCACCAGCGCGGAATCGAGCATGCGCCAAACTTTCAGGAATAATTCACGGGGGTTTTGTTCTACTTTCTTCTTCCGAAGCCAGTTACTTGGTTAATTAAGCCGTATATCCTATCCATTCTTCTATAACGTTCCTGGACTTCTGGAGACAGGGTAATTCTGCCTTCTTGAACTGCTCTTAGTTTGGCGGCGGGGCCGCCAGATATATATCCCCAACCCGCCGCGGCACCCATTGCTGCAGGGCCAAACGCTTCGCCGATTGCGGTTCCGTAGGCATATGGACGGCCGGAGATCAAACCCTTAATGATATCCGCTGTCTTTGGAATCAAAAATAGAATTGACAAACTTACAAAGCAGAAAATTAAGCCAGTAGCAGTGCCACCCGGGGCGCCATTTAAAGTTAGAGGTGGTTGCCATACGTTCCCTGATACACAAGCGTTGAAACCCAAAGCATTAAATATTTGATTTAAAAGGTGCGTCAAGGGGTTGAGCCCGGGATCGCAGGTATCTATATTAAACAAATCTAAAAACACCACAAAACTTCCCCAAACTAAAAACATATAAGATAGGATAAACATAGCTCCGGCTACGGGGTAGACAGCCAAGTTGGAAGCCAGTTGTTTAATCCAGCTGCCAAACCCAAAAGAGGGAAAGACTACCCCGCCCAAGATATAGACAGGTCCGAAAATAACAAGTAAGAAAATTGCAACAACTGTTTTTATTAACATCCAAAGAATTTTTATGGTTATAAAAAGAAGTACGAACAAAACGATGAGAGTAACAACCATCGATATCAAGGGCGCTATCGCAAAAATCCCTAAAAGGTTTAATACTCCTAGATTTCCGACAATGGCAATGGTGAAGGAGATAAAAAACATGGGCAGATAAAGAATCATGAGTCCAAAAGCACCAAGTCCGATAAAAGGGATGCCCTCGGTCATTAGTCTGTAATAGATGCCGGACTGGACGATTCCAGGTACGTCCGGTATGGCTAAATCGAACATGGACGCAAGTAAACCTATGGTTACGTAAACAAGATCAATCATAAAACCTGCAATAGCATAGGAGAAAGTGATAAGTATAATCCCCATAACTACCTTGGGTATGGCCGACTGTATGCTGATTACGGTTTGGGGCGAGAGCTTGACTCTAAACATGATCATGAAGGCCATAATAACTGTTGCCAGAACCAAGAAGAAGAAACTGATATCGCGTGCGGCCTGCCATAAGGGCTGTATGAATTCAAGTCTGCTAAAGCCAAAACCCTGCTGTGCATAAACCTCGCCAACCAAATTAAACTTATCTTTTACATAGGTGATTCCAGAAAGAGGACGGCTCTCAAAGACCATGGAAGGAAGAGGTTTGGAGTAGTGGTCTAGAGCTAAAGCGGGATTTATGTTGTTCGGATTGTAAGTGATTCTGTCAAGAAGATCTTCAAAAAGTTGTGTAAGACTATCGATTAAACAGGTGCCCAAGTCATCTAGATCACTAACGGCTGCAAAAAGGCAAGCGGCAACATCGGGTACTATAAATTGGTTAACCCAAAACGCCCAAATTCCATATATGACCCATTCAACCTGGGCTGCGGTGTAGCGTTCCCCGTAAATTTCGTCGGCAGGAGTTGCGTCGGTATCATAGACTTTTGTATACCACTCATAAAAACTTTGCCTGAACCAAGTGGATTCTTGTGCGCGGGCCGATCGGACAAAAGGAGAAAAGCCGCTTAGAAGGAGAATATTTACAGAAAGAAAAATTAAAAGCAGTTTCTTAAACATTTTGTAATTAAATAATAGCACATTTTAATTTTCAATTTTCAAGATTCAATTTTCAACGAATTTTTCAAATAATAATTTTCAATACTTTTGCGTTTCGCAGACTGGTTAATTGAAGAAAAAATTAGAAGTAGTTCTTGAGCCTCTTCTGATAAGGGCTCAACACCTAATTCATACTCGTGGTCAGACACCTTTAGCAATCTTAGCCAGTGTTTCGCTTCTTTAGTCTCCTTTTTACAAATTCCTATTTTGTGGATGAAATCCTTTTTGCTTTCAGCCTCATTCGCTTCGCAATAATTTGCTCCTAGAGAACCCGCGCTTCCTACGAGTTGTTCTATAATCCGTTTATTGACTGGATTGACAGGTATTTGTTTTACCAAACCTATAACATTTTCTGCAAATCTGGCCGTTCTTTCTTCCAGGTCGTATTTTCTTTTATTTGAAAATTTAGTTATTGGTTTATTCATTGTGAAATGAAAACTGAAAATCGGTTGATTAATTTACGGACAGGCAAAGTCGGTAGGCCACAATATCCCAAACCAGCCTGTTACACAATTTCTTATGGGCTCAGTAACTAAAGGCCAAGCAAAGCTCATCATGTTTTGATAAAAACTCCACCCGGCATTGGATCCATTTTGAACAAAATCACAATTACCGTCACGGAAACGATCCAGAAATCCGAACATGGGATCAAGGCCGCGGGATTGTGCCTGCGTACGACAGTAAAGATATGTGCTTGAGTAAGGTAGAGTAAGGAAACGCTGAAGTTGCAGAACCAGGTTCATGGCAATCGACGGATCATTTATACCAAAGTCCTGGGCACCGGCACCGCTGCAGGTATAATTGCTGGCTGCCGACTCATGAAGCCAGATGGAAAGTGAAAAGGCGGGGTTTACTCCGGCCGCCAATGATTGTTGAACTACGTAGTTATAACACTCTTCAGCCATATTCTCTCCAACCCCCCCGCACCAAAGATCCGCCGCCCATATAAAATGGTCTTTTATTCCTGATCCTGCAGGCCCGATCCACCTGGCTGGTATTGCGGAATCGGGAACATTGGGACAGGTGCTATCGGTCGGCGCATTCGTGCCGGGGGAGCCCGATATGCAGGGCTCTCCGAATCCCTGCGGCCTTAGAGCTCTTTGAATACATTTTAAGAAATATTGGTGGATTCCTCCTATGTGGGGGAAGTAAAGCTCGGGCTGGGTACGTCCTGATCCCGGAATTCCGACATACACCAGTCCCGGGGCGGTGAATGTTACCGGTGTCGAAGCCGGAATGTCCCACAAGGCTTCAATCGGCGCACCGGGTTCTATCTTAGGGAATACTCTTCTGAAGATCCCGGCCGGACCCGAAACAAATCGGCTCCAAAGCTCGTCGGCTTTCGGGGTATGAGTAACTGTACCGAGATTAACGTTGACAGTAACTGGACACTGCTGGGTCAGGTTTGGCTCAGTGATTGGCTGGACACAACCGTTGGCGCAGACATCTGACCCCGAGCAGGGATTATCGTAACAATCATAACCCGGAGGACAGTAATTATTTGCACAAAAGGATCCCGGCAAACAACCGTCACCGTCGCAAAAGCTGCCCGCCTGGCAAATAACGGCAGTACAGTCAACACCGGCTGGGCAGACAAAAACATTTTCGGTGACACCAGTACAGGATCCCCAAGTGCTTGGATAGCACTGTTTGCCGAGATCGGCACAGGCCGCGGTGTTTGATAGTGGACGGCAATTGACGGCACAGTATATAACTTCAGGGTTAAGTGGATCTGGTGGACAATCTACTGGCCCATAGACGTAATCACACTGATAATTTTCTGGAATGTACTGACATGTTCCCCCGGCCAGATTCTCACAGACATTTCCGGGAGGCACTCCTTCGGCAGGATTCGGCCAGAGATAAGGGATGAGGAAACTACAGTCAATTTGTGCCTCGTATTCGAGGTGGACGCGAATTTCCCCGGCAAAAAGATCATCTCCGGGGTTGCTTCTTACCTCGACCAGGTCGCAGTAGGCATTTGCCGGAGGCGCGATATTGGCAGGAGGACCGTCTAAAGCCGCCCCTCGAAAAGCGAAAGTTTTCTGAAGAATATTAGCCAATCCTGCGGTTTCTTCGATGTGGGCAAAGAATAAGTCAGCCGGAGTTTGGGTAAGGGTGGCCGAGACAATTCTTACGTAAGGTTGAGCCGGTTGAATAGACTGAAAAACTGCCTCGTCGAGCCCTTTCCTGTCCTCGGTTGAAGAAAAGGGAATATAGTCGAAGAGGTTGCCGATAAAGCGTGGATTTCCATTTCTCCAGTCAGTATAGGCCCCCCAGTAGTCTGAGAAGTTATCAAAAGCTTCCCTTAAGGGCGGAAGGTTGTTGGGAAGCCAATCTCTCAGTCTCCTTTCCCTTACTCCAGCTCTCTGTGGATAGCACTCTGTGGGGTTACCGGTAAGATTGTCACAGCCCACGACCTGATTGTGGCGAACGTCGCCTTCATTAGCTTCATTAATTTGACTTACCCTTTGGGTAATTTGGTTCTCAAAGGAGAGTAATTTTCTTATGGGTCCGGAGAAGTCAGTAATTTTAAGAAAGTCATTGGGGTCATCGGGATCAAGAGTTTTGTATTCAGCCCTGTTTATTATTCCGTTAAGGTACCAACTCACATACTCGTTCACTTTGGTGGGGTCGTAAGCATCCAACGGTTCCGAAACATCAAAGACGTCAAAAGGCAGGCTATTACCCCACAGGTTTTGGCTATTTATAACGTCCTGGGTATTTCCCATTATTGGGAATTCTGCCCCGGACAGATCAATCGCAACGTCTCTTTCTCGGTTAACGAGGAAAGTGCACGTCTCGGTGCCGTCAAGATTGTTTCTGCAGCTGTTGAAGCAATCTGTATTAGTTTGGCACTGGTTTAGGTCGGCAACACAGGCTGTTCCCAAACTTACAGCACAGAAATTTCCCACACAGAACCTGCACGCAGGTTGATTAAAAGAGTCCTCAGGACGCACGGGTGATATTGGATTGCCAAGGTATGAATAAACCCAGCTGGTGGGTGGATTTGAAAACGTTTTGTCAATAACAAAAGTATCAGGTAGAACAAAGCTACTGTCGCAATATAAAGCAAGCTCGGTTGCTTCTTGGTTGCAGGGACTGGCTTGGTAAGGACGTAATGAATGAAACTCCGGACTTCTTACTTGATTACAAGGAACGTAGGGCGGGGGAATTTGAGCCTTCGCCGTCTTAACTGAAAATATAATAATAATTAAAAAAAGAAGCGTTTCTAGAAGTAATCCTATTTTTGTAGTAGGCAGCCTCATAGATTAGGGGCGGAAAATATAAAAATTAAAAACATCAGCTCCGGTTATTGCTCCGACAAAGCGCAAGAAGAGATAGGAGCTAGCCGTGAGAACTAGCCCGATAATAGCATAGGTAATGGTTTTTTGGGCGGAATCAAGCGCTTTGGGATCTCCTCCTGACGTCATATACCTAAAACCACCGATGAGTAACATAATAAAAAGTGCAATTCCTGCCAAACCCAAGATAATATTGGCTGTTCTTCCAAATAGACATTCGAGATAAGCCAAGGTTGGTACGGTACCTCTTACATAATCAGGGTTAGTGCAAGGATTCAAAGGAATCATAAATTAAGTGTAACGCAAGATGGGAAATGGGGCAATAACATTCTCCAGGCATTTTTTCCTGCCAAAAAAAAAGCCCCTTTCGGGGCTTACCCTAACCCTAGCTTTACGGAGCTTGCGCGTTAGGTATATTTAAGTTAAGTATGTTTATTCCGAAGAATAGGTTAACCAAATTTATAATAGCCCAAGCGGCAAAAACTATCACCAAACCGATTAAAGCTGCTGTAATTTGACTTCTTGCTGCTTCTGTCTGGGCCTTATCACCACCCGATGTTATATATTTAATGCCACCCCAAACTAGCATGAAGAAAAAGACTAAAGCTGCAACAATTAAAACAAGTATAATAATTGCAGAAATTATATTACCGATAGTTATACTGTTTAATGTTGTAAACTGTCCTCGAGGCGTAAGATTTATCTGTGCAAAAACCGTTGATGGCAGAAAAGTTGTCATATATTTATCTTAATAGTCATTATGAAGTTAGCGATTGGCACTTGTCAAGAGGTAATTTAGCTTTGAATTAGACGCCTAAATCCTAATACTGTTGGTGTTAAAGGACCTGAGATTCGTTCCAAAGAAGTACTCCAGAAGACTTAAAACACCATAGACAGACAAAAGAACTCCCAATCCGATAACCGCCTGTGTAACCCTGTCCCTTGCTTGTTCAAGTTTTACTTTATCCCCCCCTGAATTGATCCACTGGATTGCCCCCAGGGTAAATATAAAAAGAAAATAAATGCAACCGATAACAAAAAGCAGAGTTAAAAGAGCTGGAAGAAAGCGTGAAATAAAAATATTCCCACTTAATATTTGAAGAGTTACATTTAATAAAGGGTTTACAATTCGCCTTGCCGGCGGTTGATATACTTGTGCGTAGATAACCGATGGAATAAAAGTTATCATAACTTAGGGATTTAGTATTCTGGTTATGAATCCTTCGACGTTCAAAATGTCCGGAACGCCGAGAATAAAGCCGATAAAGTCGGCAACAAAAATTGCCACGATGACAATCGTCAGGCCTATTACTGCATGTAACATTTTTTGTCTTGCGTTCTCGAGTGCCACTTTATCCCCTCCCGCATTCATCCAGCTGTACGCAGCCGTGATTAATAAGATCAAAAACCAAATTGTTGCAAATAACGTCATTGCCCCAACCAAAACGGATATAACCTGATTTAGAATATAACCAACAGAGCGTGTAGAGGATACATTCTCAAAACCCAGCGGCCCTGTGCCTCTTAAATTTCCTATTGGTATAGATATTGATAACTGGTTCATTTTATATGCAAAATTTCAAAGTTAAGGTCCAAAGATTCTTAGTTGGAGTATTGCATTTGAATCCCTGAAAAGTAAAAGTCCTAAAAGCGCCGCCAGCACGAAAGATCCGGCTGCGACCGTTAGTCCAATAATAGATTGCCATATCTTTGCCCACGAATCCTGAATCTTTTTGGGATCCCCGGCTCCGGAAAGAAAGGTATATCCTGCAAAGACAAAATTTAGAAGAGTATAAACTCCTGCAATCATAATTAAGGTTTTAAATATTACATTAAGAAAGGCGGGGAGACCGCCGAGACCTCCGCCAAAACTGGCTACTCCTGGGGGCGGGGCGATAGTTCCAAAGGGATTCATAAATTGATTGTACGATCTTTAACCCAAAATGTTAACACCAAATGATCTTTCTATAATTCTTACTATCCAGTAGGAAACAAAAATTATGATAAAACCAAGAATAGCGGCGAGAATAATTTCCTTGCCCCGCGCCACTTCTTGGGGAGATTTGCCGGCGCCACTAATCATTTGTATTCCGCCAATGATAATAAGCAGTATAAAAACTACCCCTGCAATAATAAGTGCGTTGGCAAGAAGTACTGAGGCAAGGGTGCCTACGCCGGTGAGGGTGGAAAGAAAATGACCCGGTGCCCCGAAAAAGTTGCTTGAAAAATCGATGGCAATTTTTTGCATAACAGTATCTTGTGACTACCTAAATATTTGATTTATTGCCGGAATATTAAGAACCCTTGCAGCAACAAGAACTACCCAATATGCCGCAATCAAAATTGCAAACCCAACAATTGCGTAGGTAATATTTAGTCTCGACTCCTGAATTTTTTTGGGATCACCCATGGAGGTGAGATATTTGTAACCTCCAAAGATTAAATAAGCCAAAAGGACTAATCCGGCGATAGGAAAAAGGTATCTTATAAAAGTATTAATTACAGTCCCTATTGGTTGATTGGCTAATAAAGGGAGAGTTTGTGTTTCCCAATCAGAAAACGGTAGTCCTGCAATTTCAATATCCATTTTGATGACTATTACAATCCGAGAGCATCTAAGCCCAAAATATCAATTCCGACGACTCTCAGGATAAAAACAGAGAAGATAAGCATCAGTAGACCGGATATGGCAGAGGTTAAGAGTTCTCTTCCCGCCTGCAGACGTTGGGGATTGCCTGCTGCGGTAGTAATCATAAAACCCGCATAGACTATAAGTATAAAAGCAATTCCTCCTCCGAGGCCGGCTGCCCAACGGAGCATAAAAGCGGTAAAAGATCGGGCGCCACCCGAAGATCCGAAGAATCCGATTTCAAGAGGTATACAACCAATTGCAGTATCAATACCAGTATTGGCTTCTGTTATCCACCCCCAAAATCCACCACCTGAGGGAGTACATCTTTCGGGTCCGGGTAAAATACCAGCATAGGTAACTTTGTTAAAGGAGAATAGTAGGAATAGAAAAAGAAAAATACTGGTGAGTATCTTTGTAATTTTTACTTTCATTATCTTTTAAAAAGTTTAGCACAATATATAAAGAGTTGAAAATAAGAATTAAAGTTTGAAAGATTAGTCGACACAAGCTTGGTATAATGGGGAACATGCTGAAATTTACAATTTACAATTTACAATTTACAAAAAATTCTCAAATAAATAAATTTTCAAAGAAAATACGATCCACTCTCGGTTTCACCTTAGCGTTAACTCTCTTACTTCTTACAACTTACTACTTACAACTTACTACTATTTCCGCTGAACCAAACTGTGATAGTCCTGGGCCGGGTGATATTGATTTTTGTCTTACCAGAATTGAACAGGAAATAAACGCACTAAAGCCGGCTCAGGAATACAATAAAAAAGAATTGTCAGATTTAAAAACCCAGCTAGCCAGCCTCGAGAAACGTATCAATGGTTTGTCAACCCAACTTACAATTAACCAGAACGACATAGAGAATCGAGAAGAAGACCTTGCCTACGCACAAGAAATTTTTGAGGAGAAAGCAAATAATCACTACCGCTTCATAAGATTTTACGATCCCATTGCCCCCTTTCTCTCGAGTCAAAACGCAACCGATGCCTTTCGAGAATTGGCGTTCCGAAAAAAGGCTGCCAATGAGGATATTTTAACAATGGAAAAATACGGGCAGGACTTAGTTAAACTTAAGGGAGATAAAGAAAACCTCGAAAAGAATAAAAGCAACCTCTCGGCTCTTAAGCAAAAAGTCAACGAGCGAGCCACCTTTTTGGCTGGCGAGGTGGCGAAAACCGAAGATTACTTGGCAAGTTTATCCGCTAAACAGGAGGAGCTTTTGGCACTCAAGGCCGGAGGATTTCAAACCTCGGTTGGAGACACACCGCCAACCCTAGAACCATGTTCCGGTCCTCCCGGATCTTCGAATTTCTGCGACCCGGGTTTTCGGCCGGCATATGCGGCATTTTCGTTCGGAGCACCGCACCGGACTGGTCTAAGTCAGTATGGTGCTTACGGAAGAAGCAAAAAGGGCCAATCCGCAGAAACAATTTTAGCCGCTTATTTTCAGGGAGCGGAGCTTACAAAAGGATATTCCGTTCCGGCAACGATCGGAGTGACGGGTTACGGACGTATACCTTTCGAAGAGAATTATCTATTGGGAATTTACGAGGTGCCGGAGAGTTGGGGTGATAACGGAGGCATGGAGGCACTCAAAGCTCAGGCAGTTTCTGCCAGGTCATACGCCTTGGCTGTTACAAATAATGGTGCCGGGACTATTTGTCCGACGGAGTCCTGCCAGGTTTATAAGCCTCAGCTAAAAAGCGGAAAGTGGGCGGAGGCTGTTCGGGCGACCCGGGGTTGGGTAATTACCCGCGGCGGTACCCCCGCAACAACTTATTATGCTTCAACCAGCGGTGGATTTACCATTACCCAGTGGGGTTGGAACGGGATAAAGGATGCTGACGGCGGGAATTGGCCTAGTCAGGCTTATGAAAAGACTGCCTCTTCTCCCTGGTTCTATAAAGCTTGGTACAAAACGCGGGGAGGATCTACCTGCGGAAGGAGTAACCCCTGGCTTACCGGAGCGGAAATGGCGGATATTCTTAACGCCTGGCAAATTCTGTATAAAGGAGGAGGGGATGCCTCCCGGATTTCTCCTGTTGATACAAATTGCTGGAAAGGAAATCCTTATTCGATATCTGATTTGGCGGCAATCGGCGGATATTCAAGTGTAACCGGTGTATCCGTTGTGTATTCAAATTCGGGATCAACTCAGACAGTAACTTTTTCTACCAATAAGGGAAGTGTAAGTGTGGCAGGTGACGAATTTAAAAAAGCCTTCAACCTTCGGGCTCCTGGATATGTAGGATTAAAAAGCTCGCTTTTTAATGTTGAAAAGATTTAAAAACAATTCAAAATTCAAAAATTTTAGATTTTGACTTGTCATTTTGCGCTTTGAATTTTAATTTTTGAACTTAAAAAGTGATATAATCGCTTAACGTGCCCGATATATTCAAATCAAAAGACTCAGGGGTTAGAAGTCTAAAAGCTCCCATATCAGAAAAACCAAATATTAAAATTCACAAAAATGCGGTTCAGGAGATTCCGGTTCAATTACCCCATCCTCACGGACACAATTTTAAGGACCATACCCACAATCCGCTAGCCTCTTTTTGCTATTATCCCGATTATGTACAGTTTATCAATGAAGACCCTGAGGAAAAGGTTATTCTTCTTATACGGAGACACCCCGTTTCTAATTTGGGATGGCTATTTTTGGTGTTTCTAATGATACTTGCTCCGGCTTTCTTACCTCTATTTTCGTTTTTTGATTTGCTTCCTTTGGGATTTCAGTCTGTCCTTGTGATGATTTGGTATCTGATAACTTTTGCCATTGCTTTAGAAAAATTTTTAACATGGTTTTTCCATGTAAATATAGTTACAGACGAAAGAATTGTTGAGGTCGATTTTGTGAATCTTTTTTATAGAGAAATTACAGACGCAAATATCGACCAAATTCAGGATGTTACGGTAGAGGTTGGTGGAGCGATTCGGACCTATCTTCATTACGGAGATGTCGTAATTCAAACAGCCGCCGAAGTTCCAAAGATCGAATTTGAAGACGTACCTAACCCTGATAAAGTCGCAAAGATACTAAGAGAGTTGCGCTTGGAAGAGGAGCAAGAAAAGCTAGAAGGGAGAGTCCGTTAAACGTCTATGAACAACCTCAATTTTTTGGGAGACACATTCTTATTAGTTACAAAATCGGGCATTATTTTCTTTCTTTTTATATATTTAGTTTTTGCCGTGGTTGTTGTAAGACAAGTTAAGTTAATGACAGAGACTTTAAAAGTGGGTTTTGAGACTCCCATAAAGACTTTGGCTCTGGTTCATGCGATTGCATCCCTTTTTGTTTTGGTAATATCCTTTTTTATTCTTTAATATTTTTTTCTTCTTAAAATAAGCATGGCAGTAAATCTTGATCCAGTAACACTAACAGGCCGACCGGACGAAACGGGCTGGTCGCAAGTCCATATTTTCAAACCCCAAGACGAATCCAAGTTATCGTCAAAAGGAGAACTTTACGTAGTACTTTCGGTCGGTGATAGCGAAAAAGGAATAGAAAATACAATTTTAGGCAGGGAACTTTTGGGTAAAATCTACAAAGATTACTTTGAAGGCAGCGATAGTCCTTATATTAGTCTCAAAAATGCAATATCCGGTGTACTGGAAGATTTTACTGAAAACATAAGGGATATCGAAATTGTAGCGATGGTTCAGGTTGAAAATGTTGCTTATTTAGCTACGGTTCGTGGGGCGGGTGTAGTATTGATTCGTGACAAAAATATTATTCCTATCCTCAAAACGGGTGCGATGGATATGGAGCTTGCATCAGGCTTTCTAAAAGATCAGGATATCATTGTACTCGGAACTTCGAAATTCTTTTCTCGATTTGATTTGGCTAAAGTTTTAAGTACGCTTTCTCCTCGGGGTTTGGCAGAAGCCGTTGAGTTATTCGCAAGAGACACTCATTCAGAAAGCGGGAACGGAAAACTTGGATTATTAGCTCTTAAATGCAACCAAGCAAAGGATCTGGAGAATCAAACGGCCAACTTGAACCAGAAAGTTGGTGAGTCTTCAGAAAATGTAGTAATGAACAGTCTTGGTTTAGAAACTAATAAAGCTTCTGCGGACAAGACTGAACAAGACTTCGGACACAATAAAAATTGGATTGATAACCTGAAAAATAAAATAACCCCTCTTTTCAAAAAGGTTCCTGAAAGGAAATTCTATGTCGGAGCCAACCAAGAAAGTTTAAAAGATAAAAATAAAAGAAAAACCTTTGCATCAGCCGGGTTTATAATTTTATTTTTGCTAGTCCTAAGTATTTTTTTTGGGATTAGACAAAAAAAGCTCAACGACTATAAATCCCGTTATCAGGCGGAGTTGGCAGGGGCTGTTCACCAGCTGGACGAAGCCGAAGAGATATATTCATTAAATCCGGTGCGTTCGAGAGAACTGTTTGCGGAAAGTAAGGCTATCGTAGCCAAACTTTTAAGTGAGAACATTAAGGATCCGCAACTTACTCAGTTGGCAGATAGACTTAATGAATCTCAGGGAAAGATTTTGGGTGAATATAAGCTAGACACCGAACTTTATGTTGATTTAACACTCCTGTCAAATGGTTTTAAGTCAGATGATATTATCCTTTCCGATGGCAAGCTTTTCATTCTCGATAAAAATGCAAGAAAAGTCGTCAGCATAGCTCTTGACACGAAAAGGAGCGAGGTTGTTGCCGGCCCGTCTGCGATTAACAAAGTTGACGATATCGGCGTCTACGCAGGTAGAATATTTATATCTAACTCCGACGGCATTTTTGAACTAAAAGACAGACTTGTCAAAGTTGTAGATAAAGATTGGACCGGAGACGTTATGATATATCCTTATGCGGGGAACATGTATCTTCTTGAAGAAGATACATCCATGATCTGGCGATTCGCGGGAAGCAGTGAGGGTTTTGGTTCCAGAAAAAACTGGTTGGCGTCGGAGGTTGTTATAGATTTGAATAATTCCCGGTCGTTTATTATAGACGGGTCCATTTGGATATTAGGCAAAGACGCTTCGATATTAAAGTTCAGTTTAGGTAATAAACAAGATTTTAAATCAGAAGGAGTATACCCCGAAATCAAAAATCCAAAAACACTTTTTACAGACGACCAATCCGAACACTTATATATTCTTGATCCGGAAAATTCCCGTGTGGTAGTTATTGATAAAGAAGGAAAATATAAGGCTCAATATATATCCGCCGAAACTAAAAGTACGACTTCAATAGTCGTTTCCGAAAAGGAAAAGAAGCTAATTCTTCTGGCCCAAGAGAAACTTTACTCCATTGAATTAAAACACCTTGAATAGAACATCTTATTTGTCCCCTTTCGCCAAGGCTACGGAGGGATACCGTTCGCTAAACTTCTTGTGCCGCCGCCCGTTGCTATTTAACTATGTGGTGCTTGCACCGCGAAGCATTAGCGAAGTGGTGGAGACGGCGGTAAATAATTGGAACCAGATTGAGGAATATATTTTCAAATGGTTTTCTGTACTTAAAGCTTCTCCTTTAGCCTTAGATTTAGTCACGAATGACAAAAATTCTTTCCAGTAATCAGTCACATCATAGTATCTGAACTCTATGATTTCGGGTACACCGACGGTAATGCTACGTAAGTAGTTTTTGATTTACACAATTTGGTGTAAAATAGCTTTAATGAGCAATCTTCTTGTTCTTGGGCACAGGGGAGATAGAAAAAGTCATGATGACAACACAATCGAAGGCATAAAAAGTGCTTTCGATAAGGGAGCGGATGGTGTTGAAATCGATGTTTACTACCAACCCAATAAAGGTGTTTATCTTACACACAAGTTTCTTCATGACAAGAATTTGGATTATCCAAAACTAGAAGAGGTAATTGAAACATTCTCAGATAAAGGCAAGATACAGATAGAAATAAAACCACCAGAAATTGAAACAGTAAAAGCGGTAGTTGACTTGGTATATAAACACAAATTGGAAAATTTTGAAATTACCTCGGGAATACTGCCTTTACTAAGATACATAAGAGAGCTTGCACCTAAAGCGAATATAGGAATGATTACCAAACCCTATCTAATCGAGGATTGGATGACTGAGGAGTTTGGTGATTATCTAATGCTGAGTTACCTTAAACTTACTGGTGCTTCTACTATCTGGTTGGACAAACCAGAGGGTTTTTGGAACAAAGACAGGGTTGAAAGATTCCATAAAAAAGGCTATAAAATTGGTTCCCATTTGCCCACAGACAGCAAGGAGGATTACGAAAAATTACTTTCCCTTGGAATAGATAGTTGTACTGCTGATGACCTTAACGTTTTGAAATGGAGAGCGACTTCATAGTTTTTTGCTAAGCGATTAGCACGAATTATAAGCATAGCTTGGCCGAGTCAGACTCGGTAAGCAAAGCTTGAAACCGTGGATAGAATCCACAGTTATAAGAGAACACTCCAACCTTATATTACCTTACATTTTGACCCCGTCGGGCACAAAAAGGGGTCGGGGAGAGATATTTACATGATAATTAAATTAAATGTTTATTCCTGAAAGCAAAACCGGAGCTTGATTCAAGATACTTTTCAAAATTAGTTGCTAATTTTCGGGTCTTAAAACCTGCATAATAAACAAGGTCTAAAGGCCGAAAATTTTTAGTTGCGTCTATCCTCCCTTTTTTATGATCCACCACTCTTTGTTTCAGATTTGACGAATAACCCGAATAATACTGGCCATTATTCAATTTTAATATATAGACGAAATACATTGAACTTACTCATCGTACCGTAAATAAGAATTTATAAACACTGCCCTACTTCGCTGCCGACTTCGCTAAAGCTACGCTGGCTAAAAAAGCTACGCGGGACACACTTCGCATATCATGTAAAGAAGGTTTTTAAATACTGTGTGGTTTACCACGCGAAGCTACTTTCATATTGAAAGTAGCGAAGTGTGGAGACGGAGGGATTCGAACCCTCGTCCGAAAAACTAATTTAAAATCTTCTACAAGCGTATTTGGCTTTGGTTTTATTCCTAAAATTAAAAACCAAAGAAAAAGTTAGGAATTTGGTTTTAAATCTTGGGAAAGTATATAAAACCAGACATACTTTCCGCATCTCAACTGGGTTTATGCCTCACCAGCGCGGTTGAGAATCGTATCCGGCAAGACAACGCGTCCGTTTTTTAGGCGTAGGCGTAATTATAATCGCGATCAGCAATTATGTTTTTAACACGTGATTTACGAGAAGTGTTATACTCGGCTTGCAGATTTCAAAGTACGTTTTCCGTCGAAACCTTTTGTATCGTCCCCGCGTCGAAGCCTAGCTTCGACGCCTTTATCCCTCGACAAGCTCGGGATATTGGCTTTTCGCTGGCTTCTCCTTTCAAAAATTGCAAATGCAATTTTTGTTAATTAATTTTCTTTTCTCCTCTTAATTCCCGTTCAATCTCGCGTTCAAGATCTTTCTTTTTAATAGCTTGTCTTTTTTCAAACTCGCGCTTGGGTTTGGCTAAAGCCAATTCTATCTTAATTAAACGCCCCTTATTATACATCTTGAGGGGGATAAGGGTCAATTTTTTGGCCTTAATCTTGGTATTAATAGATACGATCTCGCTTTTATGAAGAAGAATTTTGCGCGACCTTGTTGAGTTGTAGTCCCTTTTGCCTTCGATAGGTATATTTGCATTGATTAGATAAACTTCGCCGTTGACGATTTTCGCGTAGGAATTTGAAATATCAGCCCCTCCCACTTTTAAAGATTTTACTTCTCCTCCTCCAAGAACGATTCCTCCCTCGTATTTTTCAAGAATCTTATAATGGAATGAGGCTTTTCTGTTTATAATTTTCATAGAACTCATTACGAAACTCGTCTTGAGCCTACGACGAGTTATATAAAGCCATTTTGTAATGACTTTATAGGTTTTTATATTTTAGCTCATTATGAACTTAGTTGATATCCTCTTTCCAAAGTTTTGTTTAGGCTGCAGGATGAAAAATTATTTCCTTTGCCCGGCTTGTTTAGGGAAAGTAAGACTGGTAAGGCAAATTTGTGTCGAATGCGAAAAACCGTCAGTTGACGGATTCACTCACATAAAGTGCAAAAGACCTTGGGGATTAGACGGAGCAGTATCTATCTGGGAATACGAAAAAGTAATTCGTCAGTCGATTTTGAAATTAAAGTACAATTTTGCATATGAAATTGCCGACGAACTGGCAGTTTACACCGTACATTATTTGAAGACCAATGTTCACGCACTTCCGTCCAACACAATCCTAGTTCCGGTTCCCTTGTACATGCGGCGTGAGCGCTGGAGAGGATTTAATCAATCGGAAAGGATCGGAAAAATAATTGCGGAAAAAATGGGGTGGAATTTTAGTCCGGAGCAGGTCGTCAGAAAATCTTCTACGGTACCCCAAGTCGAGCTAAGAGGGAAACAAAGAAAGATGAATTTGAAAGACGTCTTTGCTTTGAATAGCAGTAAAAAGCTAAACGGCGCTAGTATTGTAGTATTTGACGATGTTATGACAACTGGTACCACCCTGAAAGAAGTCGGAAGAGTTCTCAAAAGAGGCGGAGCCGGTGAGGTTTGGGGATTAACTTTATCCCGATAATGTGGGCGGTGGGTAGAGGATTCGCCCCGCACCTTTACCTGCGGCGGGAGAGGGATTCGAACCCCCGTACCTCTTACGAAGCGCATGGTTTTCGAGACCAGCCTGTTAGACCTCTCCAGCATCCCGCCTATTAAACATATTTACGATTTTCTTTACTTAAATAAAGGTGCGGGGTTTGAAACCAGCTCCTTAAACCACTCGGACAACCCACCGCGTCAAGATAGGTTTGCTGATCGTATTCTTTCACTGCCGTTTCAAAATACTTTCCGCTCTACCAGCTTTTCTTTCAAAATTTCTTTCAGAAATTTTGTATTAAAGACGAAAGCGCTTGTCTACCACGTTTGACGTGGTGCACCCGGCGAGAGTTGAACTCGCAATCTACGGCTCCGCAAGCCGACGCTTTATCCATTAAGCTACGGGTGCGTGGTTATATTTTATCAAAAATAGGGAAGATTTTTAATTCCCCGGAAGTTTTTCTGAGAGCCAGCCCGAGAGTTTATCAAAATTGGTTGGAGGAATTTCTTCCTCAGGTAGATAGATGGATAATACTTTCCTTATTTTTTCTAAATCTTTTCCGTTTATTACGAGTTCCAGCCTGCCGGGTATTTGTAAGATTTCCAAAATAAGTAGGTCCTTATCGAATCTTTTTGAAAACCAGAATCTGGAAATAAGCATCATGTCGGTCAGTCTTCCTACCACCCTTATTCCTCTGGTTGTTATTTTATATTGAATCTCTTCAGGTTCGACGTTTGATAAAACATAAAAAAGAAAAATGACCGAAACGATAAGAATTACCGGCATTGCGCCTTCGGCCAGGAACAAGATAAAACTAAATAGTGATGCTATTGCTATTATTGTCATCCAAAATTCCTTACCCCTCCTTTTGAAAGGTCTGGCCGGCGCGTGCCAGGCAAAGAGTTCCTTTTCGGGTTGTATGGGCTGCGGAGGGGGCGTAGCCGCGTAGTCCTCTTGAGGATTCTTAGTCGATGCCGTTTTTTGTGTTTGAGCAGCCATTTTGTCTAAAAAACATTATACATAAATGTCGTATTTTCTACTATGCTCAGTTTTGATATAATTGGGGCTTAGCCGGGGTGGGGTGGCCGAGTGGTCTAAGGCGAAGGTTTGCTAAACCTTTGAGGGTTAATCCCCTCGCGCAGGTTCAAATCCTGTCCCCACCGCCACGTAATAAATTGCCAAGCAATTTAAACGTGGCTGTCGCGTTTAAATCTTTGATTTATTACGCGACGCTATGTTTTTTGTCTATATTATTCGAAGTGAAGTAAACAGAAGTCTATATATCGGTTCTACTGATAATGTTGACAGAAGACTTAAGGAACACAACTTTGGAGAGAGTTTGGCAACAAAACTGTATAGGCCGTATAAATTGATATATTATGAAGGCTTTTTGATAATTAAAGATGCAAAAGCTAGGGAAAGATTTCTTAAAAGTGGTTGGGGGAGAAGAAGTATTAAGAAGATGCTTAGGTTTTACTTTGAAGGTGCCTCAAGTTAAAGTAAAGTTATGAATAAAAATTTAGTTTTAGTTTCGGGAGCCATTGTTTTTAGGGAACAGCACAATAAGCCCGAATGGTTTTTGATTAAGCATCAAGACGATGATGTTTGGGAGATTCCCAAGGTAACGGTTAGAAGAGGTGAATCTTCCGTTCGTGCGGCACTGCGTATGATGGGGGAAAAGGCTTTTATGACGACCAGAGTTTTAGAAGAAGTCGGGCGTGCGGGAGGCGTGACAAATATCAACGGGAAAATAGTTCCCCAAAGATACCTATACTATTTAATGTTATCAAAGTCATTTGCCAAAGATATAATCGGGTTTCCGGATGCCAATTGGTTTGATTACTCACAGACTGTAAAAAAGCTTTCCTCCAAGAGAGAAAAAACCATGTTGAAGGAAGCACGGGGAGTATATAAAAAGTGGAAAAAGGAAAGAAAGGCCAAAAAAAAGAACCCCTAGATATAAACCAAGCTCCAGGAATAGTCAGGGAATTTTCAGCGGGAGGAATTGTCTTTAAAAAAGTAAAAGAAAGGGAAGGTAGGAAAGTTAGGATATATTGGTTAGTGGCAAAATCAAGTCCCACCAAGGGTTATCCTGGGAACGTTTGGAGGTTTACCAAGGGATGGATTGACGACTGTGACGACGGGCAAAAACCGGGACCATTGGCCTCGGGAGAGAAAAAAGCAAATGAAGCTGATCTTCAAAACGCTGCGCGAAGAGAAGTAAGAGAAGAGGGCGGTGTGGAAGCAAAAATTATAGAAAAAATCGGTACGGAGAGATATTTCTACACATCAAAAGAAGGTGGCAAGAAATTGAAATTTGTAACTTTTTATCTTATGAGATGGATAAAAGATATGCATCAAGGTCCTGGATTTGAGACAGAAAAAGTTGAATGGTTGGAATTTGAGAAGGCAAGAAAAAAGCTTAGCTTTTCTGGAGAGAAAAAATTTCTTGATCAAGCAGAAAAGATTTTAGATTCGGGAATACAGGAGAGTTTGGTATAATTGGCTATATTCGGAGGAGTCGGATAGTGGTTCATTCCGCGCGCTTGGAGAGCGCGTGAGCCTTAAAAGCTCGCGTGGGTTCGAATCCCACCTCCTCCGCCGGGGAGACGTGCCGGAGTGGATGAACGGGCCGATCTTGAAAATCGGTGTAGCCTGCAGAGGTTACCAGAGGTTCGAATCCTCTCGTCTCCGCAGGTCAGAACGATAAGTGGGTTTTAGGAGTACATCATAGGGCTCTTGGTACGTCCAGACGAGCTTTTCGTTCATTAACAAGAGGTTCCAACCAATCTTTTTAACTGCCATTCGTTTGTCTTCCAAAATATCACTATTAAGTACGTTCCGTGCCTCGTAAGCAGTTGTAAAGAAATCTTCAGCAAGTTCCAACCAAGTCCTTTGACCCTCCAAACCTTCGTTAATCTTGTCCTTCAATTTTGCCTGTTCTTCCAGAATTGCTTTCTTTTTGGCAACAAACTCATCGCTTGTCATCTCCTCCCGTGCCCGCATCTTAAAATATCCATCAAGTTCAGATTGGATTCTCTGGTACTGTCTTTGTTGACTTTCAACAACTTGTGCTCTGTGTTTCGCCTCTGAATCGTACTTCGCATTAAGGAGTTTAATTCCCAATCTCCAAGTATCCTCATCAATTGAGACAGGAATTAGTTTCTCGTCAATCATCTGCTCAAGTTCTTTAAGAGTTATCCCTTGTTGAGCACATTTGCTGCATCTTCTGCTTGAACGTGCGTAAGTATATTCAGCATTTCTATCAGTCTTTTTATAATACTTCTTCTTTGTTTCAAAGATAACTGATGCACCACATCCGCAACCACATTTGATAAGTCCAGCATACGGCCATTCATTATCAATCTTCTTCGGTTTACTTCTGTCGTTTAATACTGCCTGAACATCATCAAATAATTTCTTTGTGATGAGTGGTTCGTAGCTGCCATTGTGTAACTCTCCACCATGTTCAAATTGGCCATGATACAGGGGATTTTGCAAGATTCTGTGAAGATGAGATTTACTGATTGGTTTATTCCTTCGAGTTCTTAGACCCCACTTGAAAACCATATCAGTTAATCCTCCAAGTGAGTACTTTCCAGTAGCATATTCAACGAAGATTCTGATAACTAAATCTTTGCGTTCTGGGTCTGGGTAGATGTTAATTACACCATCAATCTTCATGTTGATGTAACCAATTGGTGCAAGATTTGGGTATTGTCCAAGCTCGTACTTTTGTCTAATTCCTCGTTTAACATTGTCGCTTAAATCATCAGAGTATTTCTTACTCATACCAAACTCAATGCTCATCAAAAACTTATCGTCAGCAGTATTTTTAAATGATTTGTAGGGAGTATCTATCTGTTTCAATTTGCCTTCATCCATCAACCACACAATTCTCCCACCATCAAGAGCATTGCGAGCGAGTCTGTCTAACTTCCAACAAAGGATTGCATTAGCTTCACCTCGTTCAATTTTGTCTAGCATCTCGTTGAAGATTCCACGACCAGGTTTGTGTGCAGATTTTGTCTCAACCAGTCGTGGTTTTATTACTTCAAACTTAACCCTGTCAGCAAAGTCTGTCAGTTCTCTTTCTTGTGCCTCGATAGATAATGCTTGGCGTTCTTCTTCCTCTGATGATTTCCTTGAATACTGAATGTGTATAAGTTTGTCCATAACTTAAATGCCCCCGCAGGTTGTGCTCAGAACGGTGAAGTCCTGTCCTACGAGGGCATTAAAAAACTTCACCTATTTCCCTGAGCACAGTCTCATTATCTCAAGTTTTAGGTTCGGTTGCAAGCTATATTTAATCTCATAATCTTACTTGAAACACTACAGTAACTATAACTAACAAGTAACAATGACTAATAAAGTAACGAACTCTATAAAGTAATAAGCAAGATTTCCTTGTAAGGGAAAGCGTTACTATACTGGTTCCTATATCCTACATAGTTACTATGTTCACTTATCACTTGCTTTACTTCGAGCCATAAAATAAGCATCGTAAATTTTTGCTTCTAGCTCGTACCATTTCTCTGTATCTTCAAAAAATACTCTGTCTAGCCACTTGCCATAAACATTTCTCTGTAGAGGTTTGATGTTGATGTATTCTTGGAGTCTGCTGTTGAGATTTTGACTTCGCCAGATTTGAAAGTCTTTGATTGTAATAAAACCAAAATATACGGTTTCAAGGGATATAGTCGCATTCGCTAACAAGTTGCCCTTGTCTTTAATAAAAACTCGGATTTTGACATGTTCATCTGACATTTCCATAATTTCTTTAGCTTAACTCCTTGAAAAAACAAGGTCTTTTAAGACCCTCAAGCTGTTTGTATATTCCAAAGCATCTACATCAAGAGTTTTGGCATAAAACTGTTGCTGGAGTGATTCGCATAAAGAACGATTCTCAAATACAAAGAAACACAATTTCCCCTGCCTATCTACTCGCACGAGTTTTACTCCTTTTGAATGTAAGGCTCCTGAAAGTCCCAGGTCTTTTGTAATAAAAAAATCAGATTTCATGGGCATTTCCTCCTTTGGATGATGCAATAGTCGTCTTGCCACTATATCGTGTGTTGTAGGGTATTCCAGCTAAATCTTTGTGCGGGATTTCATCACTTAAAAGTTGGTCGAGAAGTGTAATCTTCCCCCTCAATTCCTTCGATTGATTAAAAGTTTTACGGAGCATCCTTCTTTTGACAGGAATGCCCATTTCTCGCATGGTCGCAACAACAACTGAAATGAGGGGATAATCACCAAAGAAAGACAAACTTTGCCTGTTTCTCAACTTGCGAAAGACAAAACTTATAGAGGCCTGTGGATACTTAATGAAGTGTTTCTGAATAAATGGTTCTGTGATATTAAGGTCTTGAAAGATTTCCATACTTTTGTCTCCATCTCATCTTGAGCAAAACTTCCATTACAGAGGTCAGATTATCGGCAATTCTTATTACTCGTTCGTCAGTTAATGGCTGTTTGTACTTAGGCTGGAAGTGCTTTCTAATTTCCTCTTGAAGTTCAAGACTCAACCAGGTAATGGATTGCGAGCTTCCCATATACTGGAAGAATAGGCGATATTTTGCGAAGTTGATACGAAATTAATTGGGGAAGAATTGGAGAAGATTAAGGAATATCAAAGGATGGGTTTGAAGATATAGCCATCTCCAGGAATGAAGTGCTTTTTCGGTATCTTCAACGGCCTTCTAATTTCTTTTATTAAGTCATTTGTCAATCGTTTAATATCGTCTTCTCTTTTTGAACTGTAAGTTGTAATAATCTCATCCTCCGTAAAGTGAGTATTCTGATTCTCCATAAATAGATTTATCAACCTATATTGTCCAGTACCCAGCTTAAAAGGATATGACCTGTCTTTGTAAGTCCAAGTTCCATCTCTTTTATCCCAGGAGAAGTCTCCATGACAAATAACATACAGGAATTCTTCTGCCTCATTTCTCCTAAAAGAAACTTTGAATGAAAAATCCTTTGGGGCAGCATCTTTCTTTAAGATATTGATAACTCTAATTACACTTTCTGACACCAGGAAATCTATGACATGGGGGTTTGAATAATAAATTGCATTACTATTATTTCGTGTTACTTTATTGCGTGGTTGGATAATTAATGCTGGTATCTTACCAGTAGGAGAAGTTATTCTTAGGATTTTTTTAACAAGACTGATTGCTTCACTATTAACTTTATTATCCATACCATTTCCATCTAATTTGTGCTCTGATTATAGCTTAAAGTCCCATAACTTTCAGAAGTTTTATAGAGACACAAGCATATTTAAGACCTTTGAAGCTAACACTTGTCAAAATAGCATGGCGTATATCTCTTTATACTTATCAATATAACTATTATATTAGAGTACTTAATATAATGATGGTGCGGACTTACATAGTGTGAAGTTAAGGGTACCAAAAGATACCCTTGAAGCACGAGTTCAGCAATTACCAGTTTTCAAAAATATGCTACGGATTGGAGAAAGGTCATAATGGGTTTTGGATGGTCAAAAATGGGGTGGTATACCCCCTATGAAAAACTCATTGTATTTTGCCCTCGTATTTGAAATACTATAACTATATGGAAGTGGACAATTATAATCAGCCTGTAAATCCTTCTAAATCACTAATTCAATCTCAATCCACTTTCCGAAGTCTAATAAAAAACCAAAAAGGCTCAATTCTCATCATTTTGGGAGTTTTATTTCTTGTGACAGTAATTGGGGTAGTTGGTTATTTGCTTGCTACAAAATCTAATCTGTTACCCACAAAGTTATCAAATAAAAGTATTCCATCTAACTTTGATACGACATCTTCGCAGCCAACAGCTTCAAGTTTAGACAAAGGAACTCTGTTTGATAAACTGACTGCTAACACTTGGTGCAATAAAGATGATATTTCAGGGAAAAGTATGCTTGCACCTACTGCAAAAAACTACGCTTTTACTAAAAACGGAACTTACAAATGGTCACACTTTTCAGATTATCCAGAAGGTTCAGGTCAAGGTAATTGGAACTTTGAAGCAAGCGGTTCAGATTCAGGAGTAATCTTTTTAAGTTCTGGTGACGCTTGGGGATTTGTAATAAAAAGTGACCGAATTTCATTGGCAGGTGAAAGGTTAGGTAAATGTGAAGCGATTACAGATAGTGGTAACACATATACAGCTGATAACCTGCCGAGGGTAAATACTTCTGATTTATTTAACAAGCTTACAGCAAAAAAATGGAAGAAAACTAACGATTTAGATTTATTTAGATTACCAACTGAAATCGAATTTTTGAAAGATGGAAAGTATGTAGCAAACTTCAATAATGGAGAATGTTCTCAAGCTGGTTTATGGTCTTTAAGAGAAGGACAAACGCATAGAGAAGAACCAGTGAAAGATTGCGATTTCCGTTCCAAAGGTGAAAACTATTCTATAAATTCAGAGGTTAAGCTTGATGGTGATTTACTGGTCTTTGAAAGTAGTTTATATGCTCCCACAGAATATCCATCAGAACAAGGGCTTATATGGAGTGATTTGCGTTACAGTAATAAGATTGTGATGAAGATTAAGTATAAAAGACCAATCAAGAGTGGAGTTAGTAATGTCTTTGATATTGAGCTGACGAATGTTAGTAAAGAGAATGCTGTTCTAAAATCTTTGTCAATTTCACAAACCCCCTACAAAAGAACAAATGATGGCTTCACCACAGATGGTGAGGTGAAAGTTTTAGCCACCGAGAACTTTCAAAATATAGATTTGACTTCTGGACAATCTCGTGAGTTGACTAAAAACATAACATTTACTGGAAGTGGAGAATCTGAGTTAAAGATAAATGTGAATTTTGAAGGCAAAACACAGCCATACAATGGTTATGAAAGTTATGTATTAAAGCTATAACCATAGCTTAAACCTCCAATTCTTTCTGCAAGGCTTCGAATACTTTTTGAGAAATATCCATCAACCTAATATCATAAAGTTCGAAGTTCGCTTACTAATGCGTGCCCGAATTTAGTATAATCAGACTCGTTGCAGTGCCAATCTTGGCCGTGGAGTAATGGAAATACTTTCAAGTTGTTCTTTAAAAAAGGTTCCAACATAGTCAACTAGGCACCGCCCCAAAACGTTTAATCGGACTATTTTCGAACTCCCGATGATACACTTTATATATGCGAACAGAATTATTCAACGTTAACCAAGATATAGAACCAATCGAAGCTATCGCTAGAAAGGCTTTTTCTGCAACACCAGATTCGTCAGTGGAACAATGGTTTTCCTTTACAGAAATGGTTAAAGCTATCCATGAAGAAAAAGGCGCTTGTGTATTAGCATTATCTGATGACAATGAAATATTGGGTATGACCTATGCTCAACAGGAAAATCCCATAAATGGAAATGAAGGAATCGAGAAATGGGTAATAGTAATCGCAGCAGTTAATCCCGAACATGCAGGCAAGGGAGTCGGATCTAAAATTCTTGGCAAACTAGAAGAATATGCTCATAGTAAAGGGGCTCGTAAAATGTTTGTTTACACTAACAAAGGAGATGATGGGGTCGTTAACTTTTATAAAAAGAATGGTTATGAAGATGCGGGTTGGATTAAAGATTATCAATATGGAAAAGGAAACTCTGCAGTATTTTTGCTCAAATATTTAGAAAACTAGTACGAAACTCGTCCCACTTAGCCCGCCTTCGTTGGGTTGCTCTATCTTCAGTAAGTTTAATTCTTCCAGTATATTTAAAAGAATATTTACTAAAATAAATTATGCGCTTAGCTAAAATTCACTTTCCTGAAATAATTGTAGATATTTTTTTGGTCGTTTTTTTTAGTTTAGTCTTCGCTTTAAATTTGAAAATAAACATCAACGATCAGTATTTAGCTCTTTCGCAATCCTTTTTGGAAGGCAAATTGTATTTTCCAGATGGCTATAAGGAGATGGATTTGGTTTTATATGATTCAAAGCACTATTGGCATCAAGGACCTCTGCCTGCAGTTATCTTGATGCCTTTCGTATTCGTCTTTGATATCGTTGGACTTAACTTCAAGCAAGGATATTTGCAGTTTTTTATAAGCTTGGGAATTTTTATACTTTGTTATAAAATCGCGCGGTATTTTAAATTCGGGGGCGAAAATTCTAGATACCTCGCTTACGCATTTTGTTTTGCTTCGGTTTTCCAGTTTATAGCCTTTTTTTCAGTTAGCTGGTTCTTTGGCCAAGAAATAAGCGTCTTTTTTATGCTTTTGGCAATCTATATATATCTTTTTTACAGAAAACATTTTCTTACAGGTGTTTTATTATCTTTGGTTTTGGCAACTAGGGCATTTACGATTTTAGGTTTAGCCTTTTTTGTCTTCGATATCTTATATAGTAAATCTTCACTGAAAAATAAAATTAGGGATTTGTTTTATCTATTACTTCCAATCGGATTTGCGGGTGTGCTTTTGCTAATTTATAATTTTGTCAGATTCGAGAGTTTTTTTGAGACTGGTTATTTAATAAATAATCCAACTCTTCCGGTAGGAGACCCGCTTTTCGGAATCAGGTATCTTCGCAATAATTTTTATACCTATTTTTTAAAAGGCTTACAGGTTTATATTCTCAATAATAAGCAAGTAGTACTTGGTGGTATAACACTTAATATACCCCACCTTGTTGCCTATCCCAGTACCAGCTTTTTTGTAGTATCTCCGGTATTTTTTTATCTCTTAAAGGTAAAGATAAAAAATAAACTTGTGAAATCATCTTTGCTAGCTTCGATAATCATACTTTTGGCTTTACTACTTTTTTATTATTCAGGGGAAGACTATCAGTTGGGGCCTCGTTATCTGCTTGATTTATTACCCTTTGCATTTATTATGCTTTTATTTTCATTTAGAAAACAAAATGTTTCCACATTTGCAAAGACATTAATAATTTTTAGCTCCTTGTTTAATTTGTATTTATTTATAGCGCGTATGATTGGAAATGCACAAATGTTTGTTTAAGAGAAACATTTTAATACTGATAATATGGAGCATAGACATTATTCATCAAAATTGATATTGATTTTTCTAATTATTTTTACCTCTCTTATATTAATATTTAATTTATATATTAACGTTATCGGAGACTTTTCAGGTTACACCGAATTGGCCAGGTCATTTATCAATAAAAGATTATATTTAGTACACACATCGATTCAGGAAGACTACGTACTCTACGACGGGAAATACTATCTTCATCAGGGTCCGACGCCTGCGATTTTACTTATTCCTTTTGTTTTTATTTCTGACTTATTTAAAGCTCCTTTTTATCAAAGCCTTCTTCATGTTTTTGTTTTCTTGGGTGCTCTTTTCATTTGTTTTCGCATATCCAAATCTTTCAAATATAATACTAAGGACTCTTTATACCTTGCTTATGCTTTTTGTCTGGCTTCCGTCTATCAGAGTATATCTGTTATTCCAATAAGCTCTTATTTGTCTCAATCTGTGGGTGTTTTTTTTGTCCTATTAGCAATTTATGAATTTTTAGGGAAGAAGAGGTATTTTGTTATTGGATTTTTTTCTGCTTTAGCCCTTGCTTCCAGATTTATTACCGGTTTGACGATAATGTTTTTCATATTTGAAATTTTTCTTAACCCTAAATATAGGTTAAGAGAAAAATTTGCTAAGTTGGCAAGCCTTTCTACCCCGTATGTATTGATGGTTTTTGTACTTATGATTTATAACTACTTACGGTTCGGAAATTTTTTAGACAGCGGCTATACGAAAGTTACAAGTTTTCCAACTGGAAATAGTTTATTTGCCTTTAGTAATATTCCAATGAACTTCTACTACTATTTTATTAAAACCTTTGAAGTTAGTTTTGTAGAAAATAGAAACATTCTAATATCGAAATTAATCCCTAAATTACCCTTTCTGAAAGTAGTTGAGCCCGGGACAAGTTTCTTTGTAGTTTCTCCAATATTCCTTAGTGTCTTTAGAGCTAATTTTAAAAAAAGGATAGTTAGGCTATCGCTTTTGACAATTTTGATAATAGTTACAATTCTCTTTACGTATTATTCACCAGGATGGACACAGGTCGGACCGAGATACATGATCGATGTTTTGCCCTTTTTATTTCTTCTCCTTTTATACTCGATTAAGCCTCGACAACTATCAATAAAAATAAAATTTGTGATATTGCTTAGTTCGCTTTTTAATTTTTACCTTTTTCTTAGTGTATTTTTATAGAAGCATTCAAGAAAACTTTCGACACTGACTCGGTAGATAAATATTTATGCCTCCCTCTTAAGGCCCCGCCCGATAATGAAGGAAGGGTGTTGTGGGGGTGTCTCCGGGGAAATTTTTTATCAGAGATTATTTTTGTTATTATTATTTGAAAAAATGACCAGAATTTTGAAGGTTTCTATTATCTTGTTTTTTTCAGTCGTTGTCGCATTTAATTTTACTCTCAAGGGTGAATACTTCACCCGTTTGGCTGAATCTTTTTGGTCCGGAAAGACTTATTTTTTAACCCAGCCTGATGGAAGTTGGTTAGACACAACCCCCGATAGAGGAAACTACTATTCTCCTCACGGCCCTTTTCCGGCTGTATTTTTATTACCCTTTGTGCTGGTTTCTCATTTGTTGGGGGTTCGTATATATCACGGCTATATTCAGCCGTTATTGGTGATTTTAGTTTTTTATCTTTGCTATAAGGTTGCAAGAAAAGTTAAATACGAACATGAGGATTCTTTGTTTTTAGCTTTTGCTTTTTGCTTCTCAACGGTATTCTTGGGTAGTGCTTTGTGGCCAGGTTTTATTGCCCATACACTAGTAACACTACTTATATTCCTTCTTATTTATAACGGCATTCAAGAAAACCCCACCCTTCAGGGCGGGGATGAATTGAACGCCGATATGTCGTCCTCCTTAGGGATACCCCGCCTTTCAAGGTGGGGAGGACGTCATAACTCGTTGAACAAGGTGCCAGAAGTTTTGTTGGGTTTATTTGTGGGACTGCTTTTATTAACCAGGGCGTCATCTGTAGGAATTCTTGTGTTTCCTTTAATGAGCATTCTTACAAATAAGGGAGAGGGCTGGATTGAGAAAACGAAAAAGGTTTTTTTATTATGTACCCCAGTTATCCTAGCTTTTATACTCTTTTTCGCCTATAACTGGATACGGTTTCAGAACGTTTTTGAATTTGGTTATACTAACGCCATTAATTTGGCGGGTTCAACCAAGGCTCGCGACTATGGAGTGCTAAGTCTTTATCACATTCCAGGAAACTTATATTATTTTCTCTTAGCAACGCCGCTTCCAGTTTTCAAAGATGAAATTTCTCACGTTTTGACTTTCCCTTTTGTAAAGGCAGACCCGTGGGGGATGAGTATTTTTGTTACGTCGCCAATCTTTGGCTACTTATTTTTACTTTCGTATAAAGACAAGTTGTCCAAAATTCTCATGCTAACAATATCCGTAATCGCGTTTTCAATATTTCTATATTACGCGATAGGTTCTCGCCAGTTCGGATATCGTTATGCTCTTGATTTTCTGCCGCTTCTTTTTTTCCTACTTATTAAAAATTATAAGAATACGTTCGGTAAACTTTCCGATGGGTTTAAGTTGTTAATTTTTGTTTCGTCGCTGACGAATTTATATTTTTTTATAACAGCCTACTTTATGAATTAATAAATTTATGAAAAGCACATCTAAGAGAAAAAGAATCAATTTTGAGAAAATAGTAGTAGTGATGCCGGCTTACAATGCGGAAAAAACTTTAAAAAAGACTTACGAGGATATACCCAAAAAAATTGTTAATAAAATAATACTGGTTGATGACGGAAGTCACGATAAAACCGTAGAAATTGCCAAACGCCTTCGTATTAAGACCTTTGTTCACCCCCAGAACAGGGGTTATGGCGGAAATCAAAAAAGCTGTTATACGTTGGCTTTAAACGAGGGAGCCGATATTGTTGTGATGATTCATCCGGATTATCAATACGACAGCAGTTTGGTTGAAGAATTGGTAAAACCGATTATTGAAGGACGTTTTGACCTAATGTTGGGTTCAAGAATTAGAACCAGAAAAGAGTCGTTGGCCGGCGGGATGCCCCTCTATAAATATTTGGGAAATAGGCTATTAACTATTGTGGAAAATATCATCCTTGGTCAGAATTTATCAGAATATCATACCGGTTTTCGCGCCTTTCACCAAAAGGTGCTTAAAAGGGTGCCGTTTCACAAATTTTCTGACGACTTTGTATTTGATCAACAAATACTAATTTCGGCAATCAGGCGTGGTTTTCGGGTTGGAGAAACTCCCGTTCCGGTTCGTTATTTTAATGAAGCGTCTTCTATTAGTTTTACAAGAAGTGTTAAGTATGGATTATCTACGCTTTTAAGTTTATTTCCCCCCTTTTAAGTTTCCGGGAGCATTTACCATGCAGGTTAATCGAAATTTAAAAATTAAGGAAAAGCACCTTTTCTTGGTAATTATTATAACTAGTTTTTTGGTATCCTTAAGCTTTCTTTGGGGAAATATTGATCCTGACTTTTTTTCCTTTTATTATATCGGTCGTGGCGTTGCCCAAGGGAAAGACATGTATGTAGATTTTGCCGATAATAAAGGCCCTGTACTTTACTTTTTCTTCTCGGTTTTATATCTCTTTTTTAAAAATAACTACAAACTTGCATTAATTGTGACAAGTACCATCCTGGATACTTTTTTGTCCTTCTTTTCAATTAAGATTGCAACCAGTTGGTTTAAGGTGCAAAACTTACTATCAGGTAAGTGGGGAATATTTCTTTCTTTTTTTATTACCCTTCTTATCAAAAGTTACTCGATAGGGACATTTACAGGAGGCGTATACTCCGAAACCGTGGCTTTTTTCTTTATACTTTCATCGCTTTTGTTAGTAGAAAGAAAAAAAGTCTTTTTTGCTGGAATTCTTTACTCTTTGGCAATACTTACCAGACCGACGACTATTTTTTGGGGAATTGTTCCCTTGGTCTGGTTTTTAAGTAAGGGTGAGAAATTGGCTATATTTTTAAAATTTTTTGTCGGGTCTATAGTATCTTTCCTCTCGGTAATTTTATTTTACGTTGTTTTGGGGGGCAGGCTGGACTACTTAATTGATAATTTACTAGTTTTTAACTCGGGATACTCTCGCTTGATAAAAACCGATTATTTAAGACAGCTAGTTTTAAACATCTCTTCTGAAACGAGATTGTTTTTATCCATAATCTTGGTTATTCCCCTCCTTTATTTCAGTCTACTAAATAATAAGTTAATAGAGTATAAGTTTTTGATATTTGCAATCTTTTTCGCCTCGATCTCATCGACTTTTGTAGGGGGGTTATTTTATTTTCACCATTTCGTACAATTCTCTTTGATTGTCACGATAGCTATGGTCTTGATAATAGCTTTATCTTTCAGAGGAAATTCTGCTCTTCAGGGGAGGAAAATAATTCCAGAGACCAGGATGTCGCACTTACTAGCATCCGTTTTACTGTTGCTTTTTATATCGGAGGTGGGTAGTTACCGCCACTTTCTTTTTAGCGAAGATAGAGACTCAGATCTTACCCGGGTTCAAAATTTTATAACGAATCACAAAGACCTTCTGGACTCCAAGGAATATTTGATGGTTGTAACTTACTATCCCCAGCTTTACTTTACTTTTGATAAACTGTCGCCAGATCGCTATTTCCAGCCTTTTTTTCTCTCCCGGCGATTTAATATACTTGCCGAAAAAGATATAAAAAGACACTCTAAATTAAATAAAGAAACCTTAGACAACACCTTGTTTTTAATTGTTTCCAAAAACGAATTCGACGGCTGGTATAAAGAAGAGTATTTGACAAATTTCGCTAATAAATTTGGACTTAAAAACGTTGCCGGGACCTCTAACGATCACGAAGAGGTAAACTTATATGTAGCAAATCCTGGTAAATGATCACACATGGCAAATTTCAAAAAACCAATCCAAAATTATCCACTCGGGAAGAGGGTTGTGATTATGAGCATGATCTTCTTCTTTTTAATTTGCGGACTCTTAAACTTTTTTATCTCCGGAGACCAACAATTTTCTAATTTGGCGTACTCTTTTTTGCAAGGTAAACTTTATTTTACACAAACAAAAGTTGCAGTTTATGATACCGCCCTCTTTGAGGGTAAGTTTTATTGGCCGCTTCAGCCTTTTCCGGCCATTATTTTAATACCTTTCGTTTATATATTTAGCCTTTTTGGAAAATTTTTCCTGCAGGGGTATCTACAATTTTTTTTGGTGGCTGGAGTTTTTTATCTTATCTATCGGATTTGCAGGAAAATTAAATACTCTTCAAATGACTCGTTGTTTTTGGCTTTTGCTTTTTGTTTTAGTTCAGTTTTTCTGGGCGTTGCCCTTTGGCCGTGGAGTTGGTATTACTCTCAAGTTGTGGCTACCTTTTTACTATTTCTTGGACTTTACGAGTTTCTGTCAAAAAAACGCCATTGGGTTTTAGGGGTAATTAGCGGATTACTTTTTCTGACCAGAACTCCTGCAAGCTTAATAATAGTACTTTTTGTCGCCGATATATATTTTAATACGCATACAACCTTTCGCTCGAGACTTTTGAATTTAACTAAGATTATTTCACCTTTTATCCTGGCTATCTTTTTGGCATTTCTTTATAACCAGCTTAGGTTCAGAAACATTTTTGAACTGGGTTATAATTTTCAGTTAATTAAAGGTTCGGCCCTTAAAGCTCGGGAATACGGAATTTTTAACCTTATTCATCTCCCTGGAAATTTATATTACTTCTTGTTAAGTTCACCCACGCCGGTTTTCAAGGATGGCCTTTCTCACGTATTAACATACCCTTATATAAAAGCCAATCCCTGGGGAGTAAGTATCTTTTTTACCTCGCCTTACTTTCTGTACCTTTTCTTACTGAAGTATAAAAATCGGTTGTTGAAACTTATGTGGGTCACAGCTTTAATAATCGCATTGCCGATACTTCTTTATTACGGAGTAGGATATCGTCAGTTTGGATATAGGTATTCGTTGGATTTTCTCCCTTTACTTTTTTTGATTCTTTTAATTGGCTACAGGAGAAAATACAGAATCCTTTCGAAGGCCTTTAAAATCGTTATTTTAGTTGTTGCCCATACAAATCTTTATTTGTTTATTACCTTTTTATCAGACTTCATTTAAATGCCCTATATAATTCCGATATCCGTAATATAGATACTAAAAACCTTAATGAAGACTATCAAAAATAAAAACGTTAATTTGGTACTATTGGTCTTATATTTCTTTATAGTCAGCATTCCCATAATTATCTTGTTCAAACCAACGGAGAATTTGTTGCTGGAAAGTGATTTTCTTAATCATTTTGTTGCAGCTAAAATCGTAAAAGACGGAAAAGGCGAGAAGCTTTATGATATAGGTTTCAACTATCAGATTCAGGAGAAGTATATTGAAAGGACGGACGTAAGGAATAGAAACGGTTTTAGGTTAATTCCAGCTTCGGTGATTATCTTTTTACCGTTTTCGTTTTTGCACCCACTGATGGCATACAAGTATTTTGTATACACCAACTACATCATTCTTGTGCTGACCTCGGTTTGGTTATCGATTCAATTTAGGGATTTGGTTAGAGGTAAGCCTTTTCTCGGCTTAATTCCAATTGTCTTTTTACCTGTTTTGCTTTCCCTAAGAATGGGGCAGACTTCAGTTATCTTATTACTTTTATATGCTTCGCTTTATTTTTTATTAAAAAAGAAAAAATGGTTTTTACTTGGTTTTTTTACCTCTTTCTTTCTGCTGAAAATACAATATCTAACCCTTTTCCCCTTTTTGTTTATCCTTTCTGAAGATAAAAAGTCATATCTTAAGGGGTTTTTTATTTCCATGCTTCTTATATTATCTGTGAGTTTGTATATATCCGGCTGGCAAACTTTACAAAAGTATCCCGAGTTCGTTTTAAGCAGCGAGATTCCGAAACTTGGCAGTAATGCGGCTTTGTCTTTTACATTTTATGGTTTTTTATTAGCCCAAAACATGATTAGTAAGATGCCGCGAGAATTCTTGATTGCAGCTAATTTAATCTTTTATTTACTAGCTTTGGTCATTTTTCGGTATAGATATAAAGAAGTGGATAGAGAAAAGTCCTTTATTTCAGCGGTTCTTTTTTCAATATTTTTTTCAATGCACACTTTGGCCCATGACTTAACAGTGACTCTTATTCCGATTTTTATAATCTTAAATCTGGTTTTTTTAAAAAAAGAGAAAAGAAAGTACGTTTCCCAAATCATTGTCTTTTTTTTATTTTTTCTACCGTCAATAATTTTTTTGAATACAACCTATTTTTTACAATTCGCATTTTTGATGGTTGGTCTGTTTTTTCTCTTTCCTGGGAGCCGCTCACATGAAGAAAACTAAAAAATCACAAACTATAAAAAAAATTGTTGTTCACGCTTCTTTTCTTTCGATATTTTTAGCTACATTTATGGCAACTCTGGTAAATAGGAGTTATTTTTCAAAATCGGCAGACTTTATCAGTTATTTTGTTGGAGCTGAAATACTTGCCGCAGGAAAGGGGAGCTTGCTTTATGATTTGCCAACACAATATTTTTTTCAAACGTCAGTAATAGATCCGAAAATAGGTGACTGGGTCTTGCCTTTCCGAGGAATTCCTGCTGTGCTTCTTATCTATCTTCCTTTAACCTTTCTTTCCCTGGAGACTGCTTACACGATATTTTCCATAGGAAATTTTTTATTACTTATCTTTTTTTACTATCTACTCACAAGGGTGTTTGAAAACATTTCCGCAAAGTCTAAATACTTATTTTTATTGGTGATCGTATTTATTCCAGCACTGCAAGCTCTATGTATGGGACAACTTTCAGTGCTAATTACAACCATCTTTTTGATTATCTTTAATAGCATAAAAGATAAAAAGTATGTTCTTGCCGGTGTATTTTCGTCTCTTTTGATAATTAAGGCACAATATCTTACGGCGATACCTTTTATCTTTTTTTTAGTTAGAGAAAAAAAGCAATTTTTGATCGGTTTTTTTCCAATGTTTGCCTTCTTAATCTTAGTAAGTTCAGTCATGTCCTATCCCTTGTGGTTTCTTCGCTATCCTGCGTTTTTATTTACAACGGAGAATTCAAACTATGGAAGCAGATTCCAAGATATGGGATCTTTCTATGCGAATACCCGTTTTTTATTTTCTAATCTATCCGGCAGATTTGTGGTCTTTCTAAATACTCTTTTATATTTTGTGGTGCTGATATTTTTTGCGATACGGTCTCGTAAATTAACCTACGAGACATTGTTCGTTTCGACGATTCTCTTTTCGATAGTATTTTCTGTTCATTTCCTAAGTTTTGACTATGTTCTCCTTTTAATTCCTTTCTACATTATATTTAATAAGATATTTAGGGGTAGGAAAAAGAGGTTTAAATTTGCCTACTTTCTGGCGTTTGTTATCTATGCGCTACCAATTCTTGCCTATACAGGATTTCAGGCGTATTTATCTTTCCCTCTACTGACACTGGGGGTGTTGTTTTTGATAGTAGGCAAAAGTCATATTTTTCTAGAAGCATAAAATGTACCACTTAAATTATTTTTTGGCCTTTGCAAAGAAGTACGGCAGAGCGATATTTTATATGCTGGCTTTAATCTTATTTTGGACGAGAGCGATTGTCTTTCTTGATCCTGATTTTGGCTGGAGGTTGAAATCGGGCGAACTAATTCTCAAGACGGGCATACAATATAAGGACCCCTTTAGTTATACGATGCCTTCCTTCCCATATGTTGATCATGCCTGGTTGCAAAGCCTGACGCTTTCGTATCTTTTCCCAATTGTCGGTAAGATAGGTCTTGCGCTTATCTACTCTCTTTTTGTTTTTTTGGCGATAAAGATTTCCCATTCAACTTTAAAATCAAGTGTCAAGAAAGATTTGACAAATATTTATCGGAAGTCCTTGGGCGGCGATTTCGGAGACTTTTCCAATTTTGTATTTTTGCTATCTATCTCTTTACTTTTTGTCTTTTTTGGAGTGCGTGTCCAGATTTTAACTTGGGTATTTCTCGCACTACTCCTCAAGATGATCTTTGACGACATACTTTGGAAAAAATACAGACTCTTTTTGCCACTGATATTTCTGGTCTGGGCTAACACACACGGAGGATTTGCATCCGGATTAATGTCATTTTTCCTGGTATTGATTACCAGATCCTTAAGAGAAAAGAAAGTCAACTTATATTCATATTTTATTTTTATTGCCAGCCTTCTTATTACCCTAGTAAATCCCTATGGTTTTGGTGTCTGGAGGGAAGTCTGGTCTTCAATCGTTGATGCTAAGCTTCGCTGGGCAATTAACGAGTGGATGCCGGCCATTACCATGCTTAATTTACCGATGATTGTTTTGGGTACTTTTTCTTCGGTTTTTGTCTGGAAGCAAAGAAAATTTCTGAAAACAGAGGAAGTTTTTTTGTTTTTCTTCTTTTTGGTTCAGGCCGTTAGTTCAAGAAGACATTTACCTCTTTTGGTAATTGCAGGTTTACCGATTGTAACCCAAGCTATTTGGACATTTCACAATCAGCTTAAGAATAAGAAATCTGCCTTAGAGAGAATTTTTAAGGCATATAGATGGGCTTGGCTGGGGGTGCTTGGAATTGTTTTATTCCAGCTTATTTTTGATTACGCCGAAGGAATTTCTTTGACAGAAGAGAACTACTATCCCAAAAGTGCGGTTTACTATCTTAAAGAGAATACTCCTCCCGGACAAATTTTTACCGAGTACGGTTGGGGTGGTTATTTGATTTGGAAAATACCTGAAAAGAAGGTATTTGTCGATGGAAGAATGCCGAGTTGGCGTTGGAATGCTCCCGACGGGGAAACAAATTCGGCTTTTGACGATTACACCAAAATTCTCGGTGGGGAATTGGACTATAAGAAAGTATTTGACGAATATAATATTCAGGTAGTTTTGTGGACCAAACCGAAAGACGATACGCCACTCGATGTTTATTTTGAAAAAGTTGGAAACTTCTTAACATACTTTGGTTATAAAAAGAAAGACTTTAAACTTGTAAAACAGCTAGAAAAAGACGGGTGGGAAGAAGTATACCAGGATGAGACCGCGGTAGTTTTAAAAAAACATAAGTAATAATTAACGCCACGAAGGCACTCTTAAAATTACAAGAGAGAGGATTCGATGACTAAAAATTTCCGAAGCAAGAAATTTTTTTCAATACACAACTTAGCGACCCCCACAATTTTTATTTTTGGAATTGTGATGGTACTTCTTATATTTTCATATGTACTTTTCCTTATGAGGGGAAAGTTTGCTTTTGGGACAGACTTCATTCATTTTTACACAGCCGCCCAGATTGTGAAGGAAGGGAAGGGTTCCTCGCTCTATAAAGTAGATGTTCAACGATCCTTCCAATTGAAGCTTATCAAAAAATATTTAGGAGAGGAGCTTACTTTTTCGGAAAGTAAACCGGTCGCGATGTTTATGAACCCTCCCTTTGTTGTTCTTTTCTACCTTCCGTTTTCGCTAATGGAATATGATGTGGGTTATATTTCTTTTTTAGCCTTAAATATTTTCTTTTTATGGATGCTTATTTTTCTCTCGTCTAGATATTTTAAGAAAATAAACAGGCTTTTTTTATATATTTCCCCCCCCTTATTTTTGCCGGTAATTGGTACTTTATTCATGGGTCAACCTACCCTAATTCTAGCCATAGTTACCTTATTTATTTTTCTTTCCTTGACCAGAAAAAAAACATTTCAGGCAGGTATATTTACGGCCCTTTTTTTGATTAAACCTCAATTTATGATTATTACACCGTTTCTATATATCCTGGTCCAGGATAAGAGGCGCTTTGTCTTGGGTTTTCTTAGTATGTTAGCTATCTTGGTAGGAATTAGTATACTAATTTCGGGAATTACTCCTACCCTTTCTGATTATATTCACATAATTGCCGCAGGCCAGGATTATTGGAAATATGATCCTCAGGCCGTAAAGATGGTTAGCCTAAATGGATTACTCGCCTTTATTTTTAGAGGGTGGTTGTATGGTTATAAGTCTATTGGCCTTAATGTTGTTTGTTATTTTGTGGCAATCCTTGTTTTTATAAGAAATCCCCGTAATGCTAAATTTGGCCACAGATTTTTAATTGCAGTGTTTTTTACTCTATTGTTTTCTGGCCACACCCTTCTTCATGATTTGGTAATCCTTCTCCCACCCCTCTTTGCACTTCTTGATAGTAAGGTAATGATAACAAGGAAGATCTTTCTGACTCTCTCATTGTTTTTTGCAACCAGCTTAAGTTTTTGGTGGGGGTTGGTACCTACAATAATTGTTATGCTTGTCTTTTCATTTAGCCTAGTTTTGGGTTTAGTAGATAAACAGGTTATTAACGCAAATAAGTCTCTAGAACCCAGCCCATGAAGTGAAAAGATAGGGAAAGATTAGGCCTTTTACTCCCAAAAATAAGATGATAAATGAAGCTATATGAGTTAAATAAAAAAGTTGAGTACTAATAGGATTAAATTTTGAAACTTCTCCCTTAATGCTAAGCTTTTCAGATAGATAAAGGACAGAAAAAAGAGCGGGTATATAAGTGGTAAAGGTAAACCTTGGGCCGGCACCAATCGGAGCATACCAGGAAAACGCGAAGAAATATGAAAGAAGATAACCTAAAATAAAAATTATTACAGCCTTATTTTGATTTAAGAATCTTCGAAAGCTATCCAGCCTTATACTGGAAAAAATAAAATAAATTAAAAAGAGAATGTATAAAATAAGAATTGCGGAGGAAAGGGTTGCGTACGTTCCTAAAAGTATACCTATATTTAGAATGATGCCGGTAAACATACGCAAGCTCATATCGGAGGCGGAGCGTTCCTTAATGTATCTGCCCAATGACGGTAGCTGATCTTTTGACAGCGATCTTATGTATTCAATATTTCGCAATTTTTTATCGACGGTTAACGCCTCATCCCAGTTCTGACTCCACATATAAGTAGTTGCGTAATTGAAAAAATAACCTCCATAAAGTTTTTTGGTTTGAATAAGGTATGGAGATACGAGCGATAAAAAAATTATTAAGGCGATTATCGGAATTGCCAACATCCTCTTAATTCTGTATCCCTTTAAGCCGGACAGAAAAAGAAAAAAGATAAAAAATCCAAACCCCAGGAGCATCGAAGCCTTTGTCATATAAGCCGCCACAGCCAGGATTGCCGCGAAGACAACATCAGCAACCTTTTTGTGTTTGATAGTTTTACAAAAATACACAAATGCAAAAAAACTTAATGTGAAGTAAAGAAGTTCGGGCTGTACATAGGCGGACCGGGGCAAAAAGACAGAAAAGCCAATAATCAGTGTAAATACAATATTGCTTAGTTTAGAAATGTATCTTCGATTAAAGATAAACATGAGGTAGATAAGAAAGATTGAAAAAAATATATTGATCAACTTAGCTTGAGCGAAGAGTCGTTCATCGGTTATGCCCGGTGTATAAAATATGGCTTGGAAAGTAGTATAAAGAGGCATTCTATTTCTATCGCCGAGAAATCTGAAGCTCTCGTTATAGGTTTTTTTAATTACCTCTATATACGCCCCTTGGTCGCCGTGATCAAGATCTCCCGTACGTGTTCTTATGTTTATTAAGTTAGAATGTTGGATCGCTCCGTAAAGATATAAAAAGATAAGCAGGGTGGTGACTGGGAGAAAAGCTAATTTTAGTATTTTCATTTTTGTTTATAAAAGTAAAGTTGAACTTAATTATATAAAATTAAAGAGTGAGATATAATCAGGGTAAATGAGTGATCAAGTAGATGAAATAAAAGCAAAATCCGATATTGTTTCGGTGATTTCGGATTATATTACCTTAAAGAAGGCCGGAAAGAACTTCAAAGCCTTGTGCCCTTTTCATAGCGAGAAAACACCGTCATTTGTGGTTTCGCCCGAAATTCAGCATTTTAAGTGTTTTGGCTGCGGAGAATCAGGAGACGCAATTTCTTTTTTGGAGAAGTATGAAGGAATGGATTTTTACGAAGCTCTGAAATTCTTGGCCGACCGTGCCGGGGTGCAGCTTAAGCCTTTGCAATCCGGTCAGCAGGGGGTTAAGGACAAACTTTACCGAGTGAATTCTTTGACAACCGCTTTTTATCATTATGTTCTAACCAGTCACAGAGTCGGAAAAAAGGCGCTTGACTATCTCCTAAGGCGTGGATTGAAGATATCAACCATCAGGACATTTAAGTTGGGTTATTCTCCTGACGAACCGTTTGCCATAAGGAAATATTTAATCGAGAAAAAGAAATTTATTCAAAAAGATCTCGAATCGGCGGGCCTTATCTATACTAAAGACGGAAAGACATATGACCGCTTCCGTGGTAGGGTTATCTTTCCTTTATCAGATCACAGGAGTAATGTGGTAGGTTTTGCCGGTAGAATTTTGCCCGATAAGGAAAAACTAAACCTGGCTAAGTATATAAACACTCCGGAGACTGATATATATCACAAATCCAAGATTCTTTACGGACTTGAATCGACCAAAAAAGATATTAAAAAGAGCGGTTCGGTAGTTGTCGTTGAGGGGGAGTTGGATATGATATCGAGCTGGCAAGCGGGTATTAAAAATGTAGTCGCAATCAAGGGTTCGGCTCTAACCGAAGATCAGGTGGGACTTTTATCCCGTTTTGCCAACGAAATAATTTTAGCACTTGATGCCGACGTTGCCGGTGATTCGGCTGCCAAGCGTGGTATAGAAATTGCAGAAAGGCAAGGGTTTGATATGCGAGTGGTAAGGCTCGGTAAGTATAAAGATCCGGACGAAGCAGCTAGACAGAACCCCGACTATCTTAAGAAAGCAGTGCAGAACGCAGTAGGAGTTTGGGATTTTGTTATTGATCTCATCTTTGCCAAAAACACCGACAAAACCGGAATTGCCAAGGCGAAAATAAGCAGAGAGGTCGTTCCTATTCTTTCCCGTATATCAGACAAGATTGTTCAGTCTTACTATATTCAGGAGGTGGCCAGGCGTTTGGGCGTAAATCCCGAGGCCGTGGCAGAACAGATATCTTTCAGAAAACCCACGGAAGATAATAAAGAAGCTTCTAATGTTGTAATAATTCCCAGTGAAGAGAAGAAAGGAAGAAGAGAGCTTTTGGAAGACCGTCTTATGAGTGTAGCCTTTCGTTATGATCCCAAAGTTCTTCTTAATCGTCAGACCCAAGCTTTGGTTAAAACCCCGCTAACCAGAAAAATACTCGACGAGTTTACCCTCTTTATGGATAAAAACAAGGAATTTGATCCGTCAATATTTGCAAGCAAGCTCCCCGACGAGTTGGTAAGCGGATTTACGGATATGGTATTGAAGGACATTAGGGGCTTGGCCGATAAACCCGAAACTTACGAAAAAGAGATAGAACTTATCGTTAGACAGCTTCAAAGCGTTCAAATTAAGGAAGAATTGAAAAAGTCAGCTTTAAAGATAAAAGACCTGGAACTTAAAAAGGAAACGGGGAAATTGTTAAAAACTCAAGAAAAGTACAATATTTTAACCAATAAGCTACATGATCTTGAAAACCCGGATTTAGATACTAAAAAACACTAAGTTGTGCGAATTGGCAGTCAAAAAGTTATAATACGTCAAGAGGAAATTTGCCGAGCAAGGCCCGGGTATTCAAAAAAGCGAAATAATCAGATATAGCAAACTCAAAACAAAATGACATATATTATTGAGTTTGGTATATAGGAATTCTATGCTTGCCAAACAAAATGTCAAAATTAACTTTTTGTTTTAATATGACTATATGAAAAGAAAAGACGTTGTGGGTTTAATAAAAAGAGGAAGAGAGCAGGGATTCCTGACTCAGGATGATATTTTAGTTGTATTTCCCGACGCCGAAGATAGGTTAGAAGAGTTAGACGAGCTTTACGATAAGTTGCTGGCCGAGGGAATCGACGTATTTGAATCGGTGGAAACAGAGGAAATCGATTCGGACGAAAAGGCCAAAGAAAAACTCGAGCGGGAGATTGAAATATTATCCAAGCTTGGGGGGGCGGAGTCAACTGATCCGGTCAGGCAATATTTACGGGAGATTGGTAAAGTACCGCTTCTGGTTGCTGAAGAAGAGGTTGAACTTGCCAAGCGCTATGAAAAAGCTGAAAAAGCAGCCAAGGATAAATTAACGGAGTCCAATCTTAGGTTGGTTGTCTCAATCGCTAAAAAGTATATCGGTCGTGGACTATCTCTTCTTGATCTTATCCAAGAGGGTAATCAGGGATTAATTAGAGCGGTTGAGAAATACGACTGGCGTAAGGGTTATAAGTTTTCGACCTATGCAACCTGGTGGATACGCCAAGCCATAACCAGAGCCATTGCCGATCAGGCAAGGACAATTCGGATTCCTGTCCACATGGTTGAAACTATTAATAAGTTGTATAGAATCAGCCGCCGTCTTATGCAGGAGTTGGGTCGTGAACCAACTGCGGAGGAGATTGCCGAAGAGGCGGAAATTGATGCGGACAGGGTCCGCGAGATATTTAAAATTGCCCAGGAGGTAACTAGCCTTGAGGCTCCGGTCGGAGAGGATCAGGAAAGTTTTCTGGGAGATTTTATTCCCGATGAGAGCCAGCTTTCTCCCGTTGACGCAGCTTCGAAACAACTCCTCAAGGATCATTTAGACGAGGTACTTTCTACTCTCTCTGATCGGGAGGCGAGGGTTCTAAAGCTTCGATTCGGATTGGAGGGAAATAAACAAATGACCCTGGAAGAAGTCGGAAAGGTATTCGGAGTAACCCGCGAAAGGATTCGTCAAATAGAAGCAAAGGCTTTAAGAAAACTGAAACACCCTAGCAGAAGAAAGAAGTTGCAGGACTACCTTGAGTGAAGAAAACAAGCCGAATCAGACTCGGCGCAGTCCCGCTTAGCGGGAAAACTTCAGGACTATCTCGAGTAATAGTTAGCTGTTGGGGAATTTTGCAACGAATGTTTGAACTTTTAGTTCATTGTTCATTGTTGGTTTCCCCAACAGCTTGTGTCAATCTCCTACAGGCGGTCAGCTAATCTTTATCTTCCTCATTCTCTTCGTCGTCAACAATTTTGATGAAGGGACAAATGCGCAGCTTTATGGCTTTGACGTATTTCCAGGCAACGTCCAGGCTGTCGTAGAGTTTGGTGTCCTCGATGTGAAGACGCTCTTTCCGTACTTGATATCTTCTTGGCGGTCGTATGCGTTCCCAGAGTGCCAGTACACCAGCTATAGCTACGACAATAACGACCGCGACCAAAAAACTGAGTTCAACTAGCGCTAAAACCTTGAACCAAAGAGGTAGCCAAACTGCAGTGAAACGTTGAGAAGGGCTAAAGTTAGGGTCCAGGGATAAATAAATGGAGCAAATCTTTTCTCCCAGAACCAGAACCAAGCCTCTTCGAGAAAGCGACCGAGCCTTTGCAGTCTTGGGCTTCCGTTGTATATCTTATCAATTATATACACGATTGCTACTGTGCCTAAAATGGCCAGTAGCACTCCAATGATGACCGCAACGGTAAGGCGGAAATCCCGGGAAAGAATTAGGGTGGCAGCAAACAAAAGAGCGGAGACAACCATCCAAGGTTTTATGTCCGTCTTGAAAAGACGGTGTTTGGTAAACCAGGCTAGTGGTGTCCAGAAAATGAGGACCCTTACAAAATGGCACAGGTTTTCCTGGTACCAGTAGGGGTTTCCCCCGGTCATACGCTCCCAATACAAGTAGATACGGCCAAACATCGAGATTCTGCTTACTGTGATCATGAAACACTCTCCTTTTTGCTTTTGTCTGATGGATTTTTTTATGGCTTTTATTGCTTCTGACGCCTGTTAAAGAACATCGCTATTATAGGGTAAAAGTTTGAATTGTGCAACGATACATCTATTTGTGATGTACACCGGGTTTTGTCTTTGTTAAACTTAAAGTGTTGAAAAGTGAAAGGGGGTGAACAATGGGAATGTTATCTAATTTTGCAAAGGAAGTCAGTAGCACAATTGTATCGACAGTTAAAGGGGCGGACGACGTACTTTCTTCACTGCGGGGAGCCGTTAAGAATCAAGTAGTCGGTTCTCTGAAAGATGTTTCCGATATGGCAACCACTGGTATGGATACCTTGGCCGACATTGTCTCCGGAAGCGTTTCGGCGGCAAGCGATGTTGGAACTTCAGTAGTTGGAGCAGCTAAAGGTGCGGTCAGCTCTGCAGTCTCTGGTGTTTCTGAGTTGGGGGGAGACGTTCTTTCTGCGGCCCAAAAAGCGGCTCAAGGTGCAGTTTCCGGAGCGGCAGAACTGGGTGGAGATTTGGGCGAAGTCGCTGTCTCGGCGGTTGAAGGAGCGATTGAAGCTGCCGGATCTGTCGGGGTTTCCACCGGGGATGCTGCAAGAGAAGCGGTACTTGGAGTTGTAAAGGCAGCTGATGAGGTTGGCGGGGAGGTTGGTAAAACAGTGCGAGCCGCTTTGATGTCTGCGGCATCACTACCGCACGACGTTGTCGAAAAAGTCTTGAAGGGTAGCGAAAGCTAAAAAGTTACCCTATATGGTAAAAAGTTTAATAACTTCTAGGAAGTGTTTTTGTTGTGTTCTACCATAGTTAAAAAAAGTTCCTCTCTAGGGTTTGGGATGTTGGTCCCGAATTTTGGTAAACTTAGGTGATGAAAGATAAAAAATTAGATATAGCAACCTTTGCGGGAGGATGTTTTTGGTGTACAGAGGCAATTTTCAGAAGGCTAAGGGGGGTAGGGAGTGTAACTCCGGGTTACTCCGGAGGAAAAATGGAAAATCCCTCTTATGAACAGGTGGCTGCCGGAGTAACCGGTCATGCGGAGGCGATACAAATCGAGTTTGACCCCCTGGCAATTTCCTTCTCAAAGCTCCTGGAAGTTTTTTTCGCTACTCATGATCCTACGACTTTAAACCGGCAGGGAGCCGATGTGGGTAGCCAGTACCGATCGGTTATTTTTTATCATGGTGAAAAGCAAAAAAAACTGGCGATCGATTTTGTCGGTAAATTGGAGAAGTCAAAAGAGTTTAACCAAAAAATAGTAACGGAAGTACTTCCTTTTACCTCTTTTTATCCTGCCGAGAAAGTTCATAAAGACTATTACGAAAAAAGCAGGGGCGCATTCTATTGTAAATTAGTGATTGATCCAAAAATTCAAAAACTTTATAAAGATTTCAGCAAACTGGTAAAAAAAGAATAGAAGAAGTCGGGACAGATTCTGAAGTTAGCGTCTTATGAACAGGAGATTCGTGGCAAGAAGAATCTTAAAAAGCCGAAGCTTGCCAAGCGGAAACTTAATCTGCATGTTGTTCTATTTGTTCCAAATCCCAATACTCCAATAACCATTCCCTGAGGAGTAGGCTGGGGGGAGGGAACGGGGGTTAATGTCGGTGATGGTTCACCCGTTGGGATTGCGGTTGGTTCAGCTGTTGGCTCCGCTGTTGGTATCGGTGTGGGTTCCTCGGTCGGAATAGGTGTTGGCTCTTCGGTGGGAACCACGGTGGGTTCAGCTGTTGGCTCAGTAGTCGGAATAGGAGTCGGTTCTTGGGTGGGGGTTACTCCCTCGGTTGGAGTTATACTTAAGTTAAGTACACTATTTGCTGCCTTAGGGGTACCTAATATTGTACCATCAGCCGAGTCGGTTCCGTTAATTGTCGCTCCGTCATTGGTTGCCCAGTTGTCGTCGCTGTCGGCAAGCAAAGGATTTATTCTTTCCATAGTTTTGGCAGGACTACTACTGCCGGCCGGCCAGGCTCCTCCGTCAGCATTAGCTGAATCTACTAATTCGCTACTTGTGTTTCTTAATTCCAAACTTTCTCCGTCGTTACCCAACGCTCCTGTAAAAAATTGGTTGGCTGTAATGTCTTTAATAGTTGTGTCATCAGTTCTTTCCAACAAGAAAAACCCGTTTGCCGGAATTGTACCGTTTAAGGCGATGGCTGGGACGCCATCAGTGGCATTTAATGACCAGCCGGTCAAATCTACATCAGAACCGGTTGCATTAAAAAGCTCGATCCACTCATCAGCGTCCGACGCTTCGGTACCCGCCCAGGCCACTTCGTTTATGACAACAGTATTCGTAAGAGATTTAACTGGAGTTGGAGATTTGAAGAGTAGTGTAAAGACGGATGAAACCAGAGTTGTGAAGAGTAGGATAACTATGAGTTTTTTAAATTTATCCATACTATAACCATAGTAATTATTTCTATTTTTTCATGTCAAGAGATCAAAGTAGGTCAATTTTAATAGATAACCACTCCACTTCTATTGAAGACGGACCATTTTTTGTCAAAGACTGAGCGTGTCCAGTAAATTTGACCCACCAGAGGGTCGTTGACTATTATTTGAGTCGGGTCCTCTGCGGGGCCGACAAAACCAACAACTACAACCGAATGTTCTCCGCTTACGGCATAGATTTTTTGACCCCCGGGGGTATACCAAGAGGTCGGAACGCCGCCGCGGCTAAATACCCAAATAATTACCGGATTGCCCTGGATAACGGCTTGGGTTACTTCTTTGACTCCCCAGCCCTCGAAAGATTGAGAATTTGTAAACTCTTTGGCAACCCGCGCAATAGGACCCCAGTAGACTCCGTAACCAGTCGTCATTTGCCGTCCGTCAACATTGCCGACAAATCGCTCGTAGGGATTTCCCCAGACGTTTCCAATATGTTCTGTGGGATCAAAACCAACTTTACTTAGAAGTTCCTCTTCTGTTTTTTGGATACCTCTATAAGCCAATGTCATTCGAAGTGCCGAAACTTCGCAGGAGAGAGGATGCTTTTGAAGAAATGCCGGAACCGAGAGTTTAAAAACCTGGCTTTGAGTCTTAAAGGAACTTGTGAATGCTTGTATGGAGTCGAGTCCATATATGCTTTTTATTCCTCCTCCGATTTTAATGGTAACTTGAGTTGAAAAAGGGAGATTATCTTTGGGTTGAAAGATCAGGGTATTACCCTCCCAGCTGAAATCGCCGCTAATGTATGGAGTTATTGAAAACTTTTCTTGAGCGGAAGATTTATTTACTTCCTGGTCAAAAGTTACTTTTATCGGATTTCCGATTCCGACTCCTTCCCAGCCTGATGACGGAGAAAAATTAGTCGGTTTTACATATCCTATTGTTGTGAACGCTTTAGTTACTTTTTCCATGAGATATCCACCCTCCTTATCTTTTATTCCCTGTGCAAGAAAAACCGTGTACTTTTTCTCATATTCAAGTCTAGTAGGTTTAATAATTAGGGTTTTATCGTCCTCCCACAGAAGTTTTCCTCCTGGATCGGGCGCAATCTGCAGACCTTCTTTTACGGAATTTTGATCCATAGCTTGGGTAAATCTGATTTTAATTGTGCTGTCAACGGGGGCGTTTGTATCTGGCGGAGCGAATTCTTCGATTCCCGGAGGTTCTTTGGTGGTGAACGTACCGCTATATTCCTCGGTAGTCGGACTCCTGTGGATTATTTCGTCTTCGTCAAGATTCCAAAAAAGATCGGTTTTACGGATAGTTAGGGTATAAGTAGTACCCTGACTGAAATTTTCTAAAGGAATTAGAAGATAAGAATGTTTGTCTTGACTTAATTGAGTTCTGAACGAAATTTCCGGATTAAGCGAGAACTCAAAATCGCTGACCCTGTCATTTCCTTCTGAAAGATTTATGGTTACCTGAGAAGTAACTGGAATATCCGACGAATCAGATCTTGGGATTACTGAGGTTACGTTAGGAGTATTTTGGGTGGTGAAAGTAAGACTGTAAGCGCGGGAGTCCGAAATTTTACTGGTGTTTTGGACATTGAAAAGTGTGATTTTATAGACAGTTCCGGGTTCTAAACTTTGGTGGGGGTAGAAAGTAAGTTTGCGGTATAAATGAGTGGCATAGAGTGGTTTTTCAAATACCCACACTCCCGGAGTATCTGGAAAGATTGATTTTTCCATCACTTGTCTATTTACGGGGCGGTCGAACTCTATTTCTACGGGATTATTAAGGGGAACCTGAATAGAGTTATTGAGAGGCATCACTTTTCTGGGGGCGGGTGCCGGATAGAGCCAGTAAGTCGCAACAAGGATAACTCCGATAATAACAAGAATTTTTATTACCGTTGCAAAGATGGCTAACTTCTTGAGTTTATGGCTGATATGAAGATCGCGGGCCTTAAGATGAATAAAAAGATAGGTAATAAGAAGTATACCGATAAAAATGGCGAAATAGATGGTTACGAAAAAAGGGGGGATAAGAGGAGTTCCTGAGATTGGTTGGAGGTGGTTCATTGAAGAACCATTTTAACCAACTTCGGTGGCAATTATAAGAGCATTCAAGAAAACTCCGACATTTGTCGGGGATGAATAGAACGCTCATATGTCATCCTCCTTTAGAGGAAACCGCGGGCTTAAAGCCGCGGAGGATGTCATCAAAGACTGTTTAGAAATTCTTTCGCATCCGGATAATTGGGATGGTAATAAAGAGCTTTTTCAGTCTCTTCACGGGCTTTACCCATGTCTCCAAGTCCTTTATAGGCTTTGGCCTTCTCAAGATGTAGTTCTGAGAAACTATCGTTACCGATTAACCCGACATTGGCCAGTTGAATGGCTTTATCAGACTCGCTTAAAGCAATATAAGTTTCTACAGGTTGAATTTGATACCAAAGCATTCTTTTCGGCCAGCCGATTTCTTTTGATTTTTCGAATGCACTTTTTGCTTCCTGGAATTTTCCGAGTGCAAAATAACTGGTTCCTACATTAAACCAGGCATACATGTCCTCGGAATCTTTTTTTGTGTCCGCTAAATTCTTCTCAACTGCATTCTCAAACATAGTTTTTTCATCCCAGTCATTTCCGACTATGGTTTCAACGAGAGCTTTTTGTTCAGGTTTATAGACAGGTAAATATTCCCGGTTAAAAGGTTTCCACTGCGTCTTATCGAATTCTTCATAAGGATATTTAATATTTGTACCCAGGTAGGAGTCGTCTGCGATAAACATCCCCCTTTTATCGTCGAACCCTCTGAGAATCGTTACGTGTCCGATATCCTCATTCGGATGAAGCCAATCCTCAACCATGACATAGATTCCGTTTGCGATTAAGGTTTTTAGAGTTTGAGCACTTCCGTTATATAAAAGTTTGGATTCTATATTGTAATTTTTTCTTAAGTAATCTGAAATTTCGAAAGTAAAAACGTTTTTGTCGTCAGGATTTGTTCTCAAAGCAGATTTTGTATCTTCCTGGCTAACGCTGTATCCGAAATACTGTAAAACCATGGAAGTAGTTGCGGGACCGCAGTTATTAAACGTCTGCGGTACCCACTTTGCTGAGGGCAAAACCGCAAAGTCAGACGGAAGTTGGTAAGATACGGCTTCGGTATGGACAGCTTGTGTTGCGGCTTTTTCCCGAAGTGAATATTCGTAATTTTCAATTTTTTGAACAACCGCTTGTCTTTGAATTTTATAGACAAAGTCGCTGTCCAAATTTAAAAAATAGATAAAGGAAATTATGAAGGTAGCAAAGCCTGCCAATAGAATAGTAACCGGGTAGGGGATTCGCGGATTAAAGCTGATTGGATGTAATAGTTTTGGCTCCATATTTAAAATTGAACCTAAAAAAATACAGGCGTTTAAGACTAAATTCAGAATTCCCCGAGTCTCCAGACTCGGGGATGAATGAACCTAGGCTAGGCGCCTTCCGCCGAAGGCGGTATCTTAAAAAGATAGCCCGAGCTTCGATGCTTGGGGAGGCTTCACTCTGCCTGTATTAATAGTAACCTATAATATCAAATTTGAAGCCAAAAGCCAATGATATCCTCCCGAATTGGAAAGTAGATTTCCTTAAAAGAGGATGACATATAAAAGTTCAATTCATGCCCGTTTAGATCGGGGTTTTCTTGAAATTTTCTATAAACCATCGGATTGACCTAGTTTAAAACCTCAACTGCAGTACTATTCATTTTCGAGTGTAATCGAGGGCAACTGCCACTCCTGCGACAACCAATCCCAGCCAAAAATTTCCAAGTCCCGGGATAAGCGATACCAGTATAAATCCGAGACCCAAACCGAATAAGCTATGCATCATAACGTGCGGCTTAAAACATTCTTTCAATTTTTCATTCATATCTGCCATTATTATCACCCCCTCCTTACTTTAGTTTATCAGAAGTTTTGGGGTTGTGTTTTTTGTCAGAGCTTACTACTTAACAAACACGGTATAATTAAAAAAGTGAAGACACCGATTTATACTTTTCTTGGTGTAATTTTTCTTTAGTGCTGGCTTTTTTAATCTTTCCTTCCCACACATCAGCTCACTGCGATACCCTGGATGGTCCCGTTGTTAGTGCCGCGCGTAAGTCTTTGGACAGGGATAATATCAGCTATGTACTTATTTGGGTTAAGCCGGAAAATGAGGACGAGTTAAAAAAGGCCTTCAAACGGGTAAAAGGTAAAAAAAGACTGGCAAAGACAAAGGAAGAAAAAGAAAAAGCCGAAATGGAATTTTTTGAACTTTTGGTGAGGATTCACAGGGAAGGGGAAGGAGTCGCCTATGAGGGAATAAAACCGGCAGGCTCGATCGAACCCGAAATTGCCCTAGCAGATAAAGCGATAGAATCAGGGAAACTGGATAAAGTGTTGGCCAAGATTTCTTCGGATAAATCAAAAGAAATCAGCAGACATTTATTTCACCACCTAAAAGAAAGAGCAAAATATGAAGTTAATGATCTGGTTTCAGGTCGTAAGTATATCGAAGCTTATGTTCGGTTTATTCATACAGTTGAGAAGGCCATAAAAGACTTGGAAGCATCGGAAAGGGCTCATCATCATTAACCTCCATTTTCTGAATTTTACTTGTCTACCTTTTCGTTTCTTTACGTCACTATTTCTGTCGTACTTAATTCTTTGAGCTTAGCGACAAGCTTTCCCTTTGTGTAGCCAGAAGTATCTATCTGTTTGTTTTCGAATATCCTTAACCCCTCGATGATTCTTCGAACAAATATTGCTTCTTTGGTTCTTAAATTTCTTATTCTTATTTCATTTTCTTCAAAAGTTTTAGAGATAATGATCAGCTGTGAAAAGAAGAAGGATGTATTAATAAATATATTGGAAATATCTTTTATATCAACACTGTGCACTTCGGAAGAAAGTAATTGGCGGGTTATTATCGTAATCCTACCCTCTTCGATGTTAATGGTGTCCGGAAATAAATCAAAAGGAAGTTTGTGTGAGGATATACTTACTAGTATTCTATTTGATTTTTTAACCAATTTTGCAACCTTTCTGTTATTCAGTCTTTTTTGTTTATCCGCGGTTTGAGTTTCTTTTTCTATTTCTCTTGCCTGAGAGGAATGACTTTCTTTCCAATCCTTACGTAAATTATTAACTTCGTCCTGTGTATAAAGCTTTTCTGACCCGACATCAACGCCTCCGCTTTGGTTTTTCATTTTTGTATATATATTTAGTTTTCCCAACTATCAATTTATTAAACCAAGCCCGATAATTCCAATAACAATAAGGTAAACGGCTATCAGATAGTTAAGAAACTTCGGAAATATAAGAATTAATATACCGAACAAAAGCGATGCCAAAGGACCTAAATTTGTCATAGATATATTCATACAGTTACCACCCCCTTAAAAATGAACCAAAAAAATTCTATACTAGCAGGTTTCATCTACCTTTTTAGCATGCGTCCGATATAAATCACAACGATTGCTCCAATGACTGCTACCCCCAAGCTGTAGAGTGTAAATCCGTTCACGCCGGATTGACCAACTAAGCCCATAAGAAAACCGCCAACAACCGCACCGATTATGCCCAATACGATATCCATCATGGTGCCTTGACTGGAATCAGTTTTCATAACTACAGAAGCGATCCAACCCGCAATTGCTCCAAAAATAATCCAAAGTATAATACCCGTATTTTATTCACCCTCTCTCTATAGATCCTCAGGCTAAACACGTCAAACAGACTATTCTGTTTGTTGTCGTTCGCCGGAAAGTACTCGTACCAACTTTACAACTCCCCAAGCCAAAACAGCGTAAACAATAATTGCGACTAATGTTGACGGCTCAAAAACTGACGCTGTTTCTATTCCTTGGGTAAATCCTCTACGAAAGATTCCTTCGAATGGTAAGATGAAAATTCCGGTAAGGCTGTAAATTAAACGCACAAAAGCGCTTGAGACATTTGCCCCCAGCAACTTGAGAATAAGTCTGAAAACAAGGAGTATTTCCAGTACTCCAAAAAGGAAATAAATTATATATTCAACTTGTTGTGTACCGGTTGCTACCCGTTTGACTTCAGTAGTTACTGCTGCTTTTGGACCTTCATTTTGAGTGGTCACGGTTTCTTTTACAATTTCTGCCATAATTTATCACCTCCTTTAGTATTTTACGATTCTTAAAATTTTTTCTTTATCCGCCGGCTTTGTTAATTTGAGTTTAAGGATCAGGAGCCACTCTAATTATAGCTTTCTTAATTATTGTTTCTTTGGGTAAGTATTTAGTTAAAGCTCTTTCTACTAGGGAAGTTAAACTTAAATCTTCAACAACCGCTTGGGCTCTAGCTTGTTTCAAAATTGAAGGATTAACGAAAAGCGTTATTCTTTGTTTGTTTTTAGCGTTAGCTAGAGTCAAGTCATGGTTATTAGTTATCATACTTCATATACTACAACTAGTTGTAATAGTTGTCAAGTATCATTTGGGAGCGAGTCCTAATTAAAATCAACAAGAAATGGACAAAGCCGGAACCTGTTTTCTCTTCTCTTAATACTGAATTGCATCGGTGGTTTAAAACTCAAACAATTCTTCTGTTTTGGATTTTAAGTTTTCACCCGAAAAATTAATTATGTTTCTCACTTTATCTCCATTATCAAGACGAAGCTTTGTTCTCTGGGTGTTAGGCAGAGTTGATCAGTGCAGCCCTGAAACGAGAGATTTCCTTCTATTGTATGCTTTCCGACTTTAGCATCTTTTGCTACCTGAGTCGGATAATGGATGTCAACCGATCCTTCATAGACCAGAAGAGTCGCCCGTGACCACAAAACCGGCAGCCTTTTTGGCTCGGGGTAAACTGGTTGCCCAAAAGATATATCTTCTGTCTCTTTGAGTGAAACATTGGTTGGTATAATAAGATCTTCTCCCGGCTTGTGCGCCTGAATATGAATTCCCTCTGGTATTTCCAGATGAATTACAATAGTAGACTGCTCATCTTTAGGAAACTTTTTAGGATCCCATTTAACCTTAATATCAGGAGTTTCGGATCATTCACAAGCATATCATCCAGTGCCTCTAAACAACCTTTATTGGTATGGGGCGACTCAATAAGATATTTTGCCATAAGTTTTATGCTTGAACGTTAATTATTACAAAAAAATTACCCGACTTTCAACTCATGGGGGGTATTGGTTATATTAAAACTCCTCAAGCATCCCCTGACTGACGTGTTCAGGAACAGGAAAAAGTAAGATAGCCGTAATTTATTTTATCGCCTGCATCGGCGCAAGGAGCGCCCAGTTATGTGAGACATATGGCTCACTGCACAGATTACGGTTAAAACAGCACGGCCTTCTTGTTCCTTTGTTGAGTTTTGCAAGAGCCACTTCAATATGCTTGTGGCGAGTTTCCGGAGTTTTGACAGCGCGTATCCAGCGGATCCAATCCCAACGCGCATTTGGCGTAATATCCGTCCATAGACCTTCTGCTTTTTTGGAAGTTGAAAGAGCCTTCTTCAAATCCTCGGGAACTTCCGGCTCTATCCATTCGCGAGAAGGTTCAATTTCAAGTTTTACATTGTCTTCCGCCTTTACATGAGCTTTCTTCTGCAGTGTTTCATCGACTCTAAACCAGTGGCTTCCCGTGCCGTCCGGTTCCAAGGGAGCTTGAAAACGAAAGCCGTTAATAGTTCCCTTAACCATTGTCAGGGCACGGGACGGAAGCTTTGCGCTTTCTTCTTTGGGTAATCTAAGAACTGTCCAAGAACTTATTTTATATGGTTTTGCTTCAAAACGGATTTTCGGCACACTTCCTTGCTCCTTGACTGTTTTCATAGCAATTTTTTAACAAAATTTATAAATCGAATCTTCGATTCGCTATAATATTTTTTTACCAACGGCGTTCACCATTTTACCATTTTCGTGTATATGAAAAATGAATTGAATATATGGACTTTTTCACTTAAACTGTCTCAGAGTTGCGAAGTTAACACATAATGGAACTTGTTAGAAGTAATAAACAATTAATAGTAACTCTATTAATAATATTCTTTGGATTAATTATTTTTTATCCCAGCTTTAATATTCATTTTGACGGGGATTCGCTGCTTACACTTTACAGATTCCAACACATTGTTGGAGAAGGTAGGGAGTTCAATTACTTCAACTATTTCTTCACAGATTACGGCCCGCAAGATAGTGTATTCGCGATTATTTATCACTTTTACGGATTAAATCCAACTCCTTATTTTGTCGCCTCTTTTATAATGAGAATAATCGCTGCTTTTTCCTTTTTACCCCTAGTATTATTTTTATTCAAAGATAAGATACTTGCTTATCTTGCATCAATCTTTTTTTTAGTTACTTCAACCGGCTTGGAAACCACAGGTTGGGTTTTTAATATGCCTTCATATATAGCAATTACGCTATTTAACCTGTACCTGTTGAGCGTTTTTAAATCAAAAGAAAAGGATTCCTTAAAACTAATTTTTATATCAGTAATACTTTTTGGTCTGACTATAGTGGTTCAGCCTATCAGAATGGCATTTTTACCTCTTTTAGGAATATTTATTGAAGTACTTTATCTTCTTTTTAGGTTTAAGAAGGTTGAAACTAAATACTCTTTTATCCGGATTTCCATATACATATTAATTGTACTGTCGATTTTCCTTTTTGGGAAAATTGGCGGATCAATCGGTATTGGCAGTACTGAAAACAGATTAAGCGGCGGTTTTATAAACAGTATTTTTAAATATTTTTCGGACTTCAAACCCGAAAACGGAAAATACGAGTTTAAATTCTTTTTGTTTCCGATAGCTCAACTGGGACAAATGGTTTTCCCTAACAGATTAGTATTAAGGTCGTGGGAGTCTTTAAGCATTATTAAAACATTATTATTTGTAGTCACACCCGCTATTTTTATTTTGGGATTCATCTTACGGTTATTTAAAGCCGGATATTCGAATTTAAAGCAAAAATATTTCAATCTGGCATATTGGATCGGTTTTGCCTGGACATTGGCAACTGGTGTTTATTTTACCTACTTTCAAATAAACCCTATTACAACATCGGAATTATTATCTTTCTTTGCAGGCGGTTATTTGCTGATTCTTATAATGGTTGTCCTATTAAGTACTTTAAAGAACAAAAGCTCTTTTTTTAGATCAATAGTTATACTTTCGATTATAGGTTTTGGGTACTTTATTTTCTGGCTGAGGAATCCCTCTGTGATAACGGCCACACAAGAAAGATATCTAATAGTGTCCTCCGTTGGAATAACTTTACTTCTCAGCGCTTTTGTGGCAAATGCTAAGAACAAATTTCCCCTATACCTTTTTTTTATTCTCGCAATATTAATTCATGCACTGGGAAGCTTTAAATACTTGAACCACCTTTCGGATGTTAGGGGAGTGCGCTTAACCGAGAATATTAGAAACTCAATACCTGATGTTTTCGACAAGCACGGGAACACGCCAATTTTATTTTACTTTCAACCTTCAAATTCTGAGATACTACACCACTCTTTGATGTTTGGATTTCCGGTTATAGTTTATTTTCAGTATGGTATCGATTATCCATGGAGCCTTGTTTATACCCCGGATTGGCAAGAGGTTGTTTCAGCCTATACAGATGGTGAGGCAACAAAAAATTATACAAGTAAAGTAGAAGTGGTTGTGCTTGATAATATTTATTCTTTCGATCTTGAAGGTGACGCCCTAGTTGATACAACAGAGATAACAAGACAGAAGTTAATGACATCCTCCTCGCCTTGAAAGGTGGACTACTGGATGCAATCCCCGCTTCGACGTAGGCTAAATGATCTATTTTTACTCAGTTGCGATATTTTAGAAACTAATATATGATATTTACATATATGTGTCAATCGTGCGGTTGTTCGTTTCGCTCAAGGGATTTTGGCACAATCGAGCGGTTTGTCGAGCCTTGTATTCTGCTTCTCCTTTCCAAAGAGCCGGCTCACGGGTATGGTTTGCTGGAAGGACTGGAAACACACTGCGGTGAAAAAGTCGACGTTGGGGATTTATACCGGACACTTCGGCGTATGGAACGCGACGGTTGGGTGAATTCAACTTGGGAGCGGAAAGAAAACCAGCGTGACAGACGGATATATACAATCACGGAGGAAGGTCGTGCATTTCTTAAGCACGCGGTCGCCTCTTTGAGGCAAACCGACGAGCTGATCCACCATTTATTTAGCGGCTATCGGAAAGTATATCCGGAAGGGAAAGCACTATGAAACTGAGCATTATTCTTTCAACCAATAATGGAGAAACTAACTGGAACGCATTTAGGCTCGCAAACCTGGCGTTATCAAAAGCCGATACTGTTTCCGTCTTTCTTCTTGGTGAGGGTGTGGAATACCAGCAGGCAAGCTCTCCCCGGTTCAACATTAAAGAGCAGGTTGAAATGTTTTTGCAATCGGACAAAGCCCGAATCATCGCCTGTGGAACCTGTATGGCCATCCGTAAACAAGGTGGTAGTCAAGAATGTCCAGAAGGCGGGATTGAAGATTTATACAATCTGGTCGCCGACAGCGACAAGGTTCTTACCTTTTGAGAAATATTTATGGATTTTGATTACACAGCCACAACCAAAAAATCATTTAATGAGGCAGTAGCATCGGTTGAGAAGGAAACAGAGAATGCCGGATTCAAAGTTCTTCATATTCACGATGTCACGGCTACGTTGAAAGAGAAAGGGTTTGAGATTGAGCCGTTTAAGATAATTGAAGTTTGCAATGCCAAAAGCGCCTATTCGGTGTTGCGGGCGGACATAAAAATTGGACTATGTTTACCCTGTAAAATAAATGTTTACCTGAAAGACGGAAAAACATATATTTCCGGTATGCGACCCGTTATCCTTCCGCAATTCTTCCCTCAAGCAAACCTTGGGAATTTACCGATTGAAGTTGATGAAATAATCAGAAGAATTATCGATAATAGTAAATAATCGTATGAAAAAATTATTTCTGACTGCCACTATTTTATTCACTTTGCTGCTAACTCCATCCACGTCTTTTGCACAGGGTATGACCAGTTCACCATCATCCGTAACCTTCGATGACCACACCGCTCGCGAAGAACTGGAGGGCAAAGAAACTTGGGAGAAACTGCAGTCAAAACAAATTGAGTGTAAAAATCTTACCGATGAACAATATGGTGCTCTGGGAGAGTATTTTATGGGTCAATCTATCGGTGATACCCAAAGACATGCACTCATGAATCGGATGATGACCAGTATGATGGGTGAAGAAGGAGAGGAGCAGATGCATATCGCTATAGGTAAAAGATTAAGTGGCTGTGAACCTAATGCTCAAGTTCCTCCAAATGGAGTTGGTTTTATGCCGATGATGTGGATGATGGGTTCGGCAGGCCCACCACAAGTGGGAGGAGGTGGAAATCCTATGATGGGTTATGGTGGTTGGAATAATATGATGAGTGGCTGGAATGGGTTTGGTATTTTGGGATGGATCCCGATGCTTCTTTTCTGGATACTCCTAATTCTTGGTGTCGTTGCCCTTTTCCGTTATCTTGGCGGTTCAGGAAGGAGCAGTGACAAACAAAGATCGCCCTTAGATATTCTCAAAGAACGCTATGCCAAAGGCGAGATTGATAAAAAAGAGTTCGAACAGATGAAAAAAGACCTCGCATAACCGCCTCCTTCAGTACGAGGTTATATTAAGATGCAAAGTGGGTCATTTTGCTCCGCCGGTAGATAACTTTAGAACATATTTTACAGAAAATTTCAAGAAAACCACGGGTTTTAACCAGTGGATGAATTGAACCTTTATTAACTTTGGTTAGTTGAAGATAACAGTTGATTCGTTTGAACAGGTTGAGGTTCCTTCCTCACAAACTTGATAAATATATGTACCATTACCACGCTTTCCTATATTATCTGTATATGTACCCTCATTTGCGGTTGTTACAAGTGGATTACCATCTCTAGAGATATTTATATTTGTTGAACCCGTTCCACTCCATGAAAGATCTGCGTGTTGTATGCCCTTTATTTTATAGCCAGTTGTCGTTAAGCTAAATCCAGGCTCTGGGGATTGCGTGGGGGTGGGTGTTGGCGATGAGCTCGGTGTTGGAGTTGGCGTAGATGTAGGCGTTGGTTCACTTCCAGAAAAGGGATAAAGGAAAGAAACTCCATCTATATCATCCTGATGCAGCACTCTTCTAACTCCTTCATAATAAGGCTCCATCACAGCCATTTCAACATTTGAATGTCCGAGGCCTAAACCATGTCCAAATTCATGCAGCCAAACAGTCTCTATATCAATAGAATTAGCAGGAATTTGCGAAGGATCACCAGTATACCAACTGAAGTTTTGATTATCCAAAGCCATGTCAAATTCACGAGTGGAAGTCCCATACCAGGTAACTCCCAACACGCTTGGGTCACTAATGTTCAACCAACCAACATCATTTTTGCCATCAAAGCGTTGTGGCCCTGGACATTCACGAACAAGGGAAGGACAACGAGTAGTATCCCCCCCATCTTGATAGACGAAATTGGAGGTAGCAACATCAGTCCAGGTAGCTTGAGAGGCAAGCCAGACATTTCTGTGGTTGCTTAAATTTCCAGGGACACCTTGAGGGTTGTAGTTGACAGTAACAAAATCATTGCCAGCATTTGTGTCTGAGAAAATATCCCAGACTAACCCAGTTAAAGAATATTCTGATGAGTCTATCGGGCGGGCATCAGGATAGGTACGATGAAGAGCAGCCTGAGCCGCTGCCTTGGGATTTTCGCTTGGTTGGACAGCCACAAGTATCTCAACAATGGTGTCTTGGCCATTTACCTGAATTGTGCCTTGAGTGTAAGCCGCGCGAATGTGGCCTCCATTTTGAGCATTACTCTGGGCAAAAGATGGAAAGACAATTATCCATAGTGCAGCTAAAACAAGGATAGATGTTAAAAGAAATGACTTTAATCTTAAAGTGGCCATAGCTTTAATGGCTTTGAATGCTTTTTTATTATAGGAGTTAAATTTAAGACTGTCAAATTATGTACAGTATCAGGGTTTCGTTGACATCTGGTAGTTGGTTGTGACTACCTGTAAGTATCCAGTCTTCAACTGCCTGTTGTGGTGTTCTGCCTTT
>MGHI01000039.1 GCA_001793155.1 Candidatus Woesebacteria bacterium RIFCSPLOWO2_01_FULL_39_61 | reverse complement strand
CTACTGGAAGTATTTTGAAAGCTCGCATGTACGAGCCATTGTATAGACCTTTCACAAGATTTCAACCGTTCTGTATGTATCAGGTCCTAGACAATTAACTTTGTCATAGGTGATTGTCTGTTACAATTAATTTTTGTTCGGATTTTTCTTCCCGGGAGATTCACTTCTTTTTGCTGCTTTTTTTAAACCTTTTCTGGAAAAAGTGGTAAACCATTGGCAGTACCGATATTAGAATAATAATTATTATTACGATTGAAAAATTATGCTTTATAGCCGGAATATTGCCAAAGAAAAATCCAGTTAAGGTAAAAATAAGTACCCAGGCAATTCCGCCGATAATATTAAATGATATAAAATTACCGTAGTGCATTTTTCCGATCCCTGCCACAAAAGGCGCAAAAGTTCTGACTATAGGTACAAAGCGGGCTAAAATAATTGTTTTCCCCCCGTGTTTTTCAAAAAATGCCTCGGTTTCCTTAATGTATTCATCTTTAATAGGAATCTTGGGGTTGGCAATTAGTTTCCTACCAAAAAAATGACCTATCCAGTAATTCGCAGTATCTCCGGCAATAGCTGCGATACAAAGAAGTAAAATAATAACGAAAATATTTAAGGATCCCAAGGCGGCAAAGGCACCTGCCGCAAAAAGCAAAGAATCCCCCGGCAGAAAAGGTGTCACCACTAAACCAGTTTCAATAAAAATGATACCGAAGAGGATGGCATAAGTAACAATTCCGTACTGGGTTATTATTTCAGCCAGATGAGCATCAATATGCAGAATAAAATCGATTACAGATATAATAAACATAAGGAAAATTTTATTACATGCGCGGGGTGTATCACAAGGACAGATAATCTTTCCGACAAAATCATTATAAAAACTAAATAATTCTGAAGCTGTTAAAATTTAAGAAAGATTGGCTGGGATAAACTTCTTATCCCCTATAGCCAAATGGGTTAAAATATTTATATGTCAGATAACTTAGTCGAAGCACCGACTAGAGACATAAATGTTCAGGTAGACCAAGATACCCAAGGGGAATTTGCCAAGGTAATAAGACTTTTCGAGACCGATCTAAGGAGTAACGGTGCCGTTACTCTTAACGAATTACTCGATCATGTACTTGATCTGGAAGCAAAATATGAAGACAGACTTAGCGATGAAGAGCTTGCGGTTTTAGGTTCATTATCTTTACTTCTCGGTATATCAAAAAAGATGATTAAAGCTGAAACATCCACTCCTAAATTACAAACCGAGATAACTAAAAATCATTTAGAAGCAATTGGGGTACAAAGGGAAATCGCAGGAATAATTCTTACTAATCTAGACAGTAATGGTAAACCCAAACCAGAGATAAGTAGGTTCTATAGAATCGTTGCCGGAGTATTTGAAGATTATTTCAATCCTGAAAATCCTAAACTAGAAGATGCTGGCATTGAAAGAAAAGCGGGGGTTTTTCAGGGAATCCTGGGTATGACGGCTACAGCATTTTTGTTTAAAAACGCCGGATATGAAATACGCTATCCACCCCCACAGTATGATCTTGAACACGAAGTCGATTTGCTAGTCAGAGACCGAGAAGGAAAAATTTATGCTGTAGATATCACAGCAAGGACACCCCGGCCGACAGGAGAAGGAGAGGTTGGCAGTGCATTTTCACTTGGCGAAAAAAGTGGCTATCCAAGTTTTCTCAAGGAAAAATTGGGTTTGAATGGATTTTTGAGAATAAACGTCCCACCCTTAATGCATCACGAGTCCAATGAATTCTATGATGACCGTGCAACTGGATATCCAAGCGAGTTAGCTAAGTCGAAGTTTTCCAGTAAACTCGATGAAATATTATAAAAATAAAATATGACAAAACCTGAAAAAATTGAGTTTGACCATTTGCCTAATCCTTTTGATAAGCCAGAAAAACCTGAAATTACCGGCGAAAGGGTTTTAGAGATAGTCAAAAAACCGGATTTACTTAACGAAATGAATCTCGCAGAAAGGTTGAGGTTTACAACAGAAGCCTTTAGATTAATGATTTCTTCACCGGAACTCCGAGACCAAGTCATACAAATATTGAAGGAGGGGTCCTCATCCAAAAACGAATAGTAATCTAAAAAACTCTGAAGCTGCTGGTCAGAACTTCTTCAACAGTTGTCAAACCCTGCTCAACTTTATCCAATCCGTCTTTAAGCAAAGTTATAAATCCGGCATCCATCAGTCCTTTTCGAAAAACATCCTCATTAACCTTTTTTCTCAGCATATCCCGAACCGTGGCAGTCATAACCATCACTTCAAAAATTCCCAATCTGCCTTTAAAAGCCAGGTTCTGGCAAGCCGGGCAACCTTTTCCCTTCATAACCCTTTTTGGGGGCCGTCCCAAAATCTGGGTAAATAGCTCAATTTCCTTGCTATCGGGTTTGTATTCCTCTTTACAGCCCTGGCAAATATTTCTTACCAACCGCTGGGCTACAATTCCCACCAATGATGAATTAATAAAATAAGTTTCTATTCCAAGATCCAAAAGTCTGAAAAGTGCTCCGACTGAATCGTCTGCATGAAGAGTTGATAAAACCAGTTGTCCTGTAAGACCCGATTCGACCGCGATTTCTGCCGTTTCTTTATCCCTTATTTCTCCTACCAATACCACATCCGGAGTAAGCCTTAAGGTGGTCCGTAAACCGTCCGCAAATGAAAAACCGATCTCATCCTGGGTTTGCATTTGATTTACAGCCTCGAGTTGAAATTCCACCGGATTTTCTATCGTCATCACATTCAGATTGTGACCCTGATTAAGCTTTGTAATCGTTGAATAAAGAGTTGTAGTTTTACCGCACCCCGTCGGGCCGCAGGCCAAAATCAATCCACTTCGTTGAGACAGCATTTTATTGTAGTTACCGTAAGCAGTAACGCTGAATCCCAATTGCGATAAATCCATCAAAATTGTCTCTTTTTCGTGAATCCTGATTACTATTAATTCGCCGTTGATCGTCTGAGTAATTTCCACCCTCAAATTTACGGTTCTCCCTTCTATTTCTGACGTATATTGACCTTCCTGAATTTTTCTTTTTTCGGTGGGATCCAATCCTGCAAGAACTTTTATTCTCGAAGAAATACTCTGATAAGAATCAAGTCCCACCTTCCCAAACTCGTAAAGGGCTCCGTCAATTCTGGCTCTAACTCTAAGATCCGAAACTTGGGGCTCGAATAAAATATCGGAAGCAGAAAGTTTTATTGCTTCTGATACTACACCGTCAACGAAGGAAACGGCTTCGGGAGTGCGACCGAAAAAGATTTGATCGATTACGGGATTTTGAATTTTCCTTGTTTCCGGAAAATCAGAAGTTGGGGCAGACGTGTCCATTAATCCAGATTAGACCAAATTCAGAAGTTAATCAAACTATATTATTTATTTTATTTTCTCTTCTTTGAGGCTTTTTCTTTATGGGTTAGAAGGTAGATATCGGGTAAAATTCCTAAGTAGTTAATAATTTGACCTTCTTCTCGCCTCTTGCATCGACATGCCCTTTTTTATAAAAGATCGGTATTTCATCTGCCTTACCATAGAATCCGTTTGCATTTTAAGCTGATCTGCTTTTGTCAAACGTTCTCCTAAAATTATTTTTCGAAGAAACCTTAACATTTAAAATTAATTATAACAGATTTCAAAAGATCCACCGAGTCTGACTAGGTGGATGAATTGAACAATGATATGTCGCACGTCTCAGATTCCGGTCAAAACGTGATATCTGTAGTAAAATAAGTTCGTGTTAAATGATGAAAATATAAAAAGTAAGCTTTCTATTAAAAAATCTGAGAAAGTTTTGGATGTCGGCGGGTCAATGAAGCAGCACGATCGAATCAAGGTTGATACTCTTGTTGACATTATACGACCCGAAGAAGCTCCCTATTCGCCCTCAAAATTAAGAGCAAAAAACTTTGTTAAGCTGGATTTGAATAAAGATAAATTACCATTCAAGGATAAGGAATTTGACATTTGTCTGTGTAGCCACACACTCGAGGACTTGTCTAATCCATTTTTAGCGATCGAAGAAATGGCAAGAGTTGCCAAAAGGGGTCTTATTGTAACTCCGTCCATGGGTGCGGACATGGTTTTTTCTCATTATGACTTAAGTGACTGGCTGACAGGGGCAAGACGTGTTCCTGGCCACTCTCACCACAAATGGTTCTTTCTTGGAAAGAAAAACAAAATGATTATTATTCCCAAAAATTATGGAGTTTTATATACATCTGGCTTCCAAATTGTCGACTGGAAGGGCAAGAGTGATCTTGAGTTTACGTGGCATGACAAGATCAATTACGAAGTTGTAACGGATCTGAATATTCATGAACTAATAGATTTCTACGAAGAATACATTCAAAAAAATAAAAATAAAATAAAATTTGGGAGAGTTTTAACTTACTGGGACAATCCCTTATATATATTAAAAGAAAATATAAAACTGTTACTTAAAAAAGGGGTTGGATTTAAATACAGAACTCTGAAATGATCGTAAAACGCAAAATGGGATATTATATTTTGTCCGAAAAGAAGAGAAGACATTTAGGTGGACCTTATAAATCTCGTGAAGAAGCCTTGAAGCGCCTTCGCCAAGTAGAATTCTTCAAGCACGTAGAACGTGACAAGCACCAAAAATAGCTAGAATTAATTATATTTGAATGGTAAAATATGCAAAGCCTTATATTGAGGCTAGTGTTTTTTTTGAAATTTTAGTCTGATTTTCTGTAACTTTTCTTTGCCAAACTTTCTTTCCTAAAAGAAGTTTGAAAACCGGGGCGCTACTACGTGCTAAGCACGGAGCTATCGCCAAAATCTACGGTTTTGGCGCTATCGTCTACAATAAGCCGAAGGCTTAGTGCTATACGATGTCAAACTCGTTTGACTTGCCAAGTTTACTTGGCGCTATCGTCTAATGGTTAGGACGGCACCCTTTCAAGGTGCAAACCCGGGTTCGACTCCCGGTAGCGTCACTAGAAATTTCGCTGTGCGAAATTCAAGTGTAAAACACTATTTTGTATACGTATTAAGAAGACTAAAAGATAAGGATTAATATATCGGTGTGTCCGATAATCTCAAGAGGAGGGTTATCGAACATAATTCTGGATTAGAAATATCAACTAAATTCAGAAGACCATTCTAAATTATCTATTATGGGTTTTCTTAAATAGACTCGATGCGTTTAAAAGAGAGAAGTATTTAAAGACAGGTTGGGGTGGAAAACATTTAAGACACGCATTTAAAAATACGTTCGATATGTTCTAAGGCTTGCCTTTGAAATTTTCTTTCGGAAAATTTTCTTAGGCCCCGTAGCTCAATGGAAGAGCAGCTCCCTTTTAAGGAGATGGTTGGAGGTTCGAGCCCTCCCGGGGTCACTGCGTCGGGCATAAGACAAGTGCTTTCGTTCCTCAATTATTTTGGGAACTTTAGCTTTTTGTCTATCCCTCCTTTCAAAATTGCGCTTCGCAATTTTGGTTTTAATTATAAAATTCCTTTAGGAATTTTGGGAGGAGAAACAGCGAAGCGGATAGCAAAAAGTGTGATCGGTTTACGGTTAGCGAAGCTTGTTTCGACGATGCGGGGTCGTCTAACGGTAGGACATCGCCCTTTGGAGGCGAGTATCGGGGTCCGAATCCCTGCCCCGCAGCAAAACGACAAGTATAGATTTGAACTCATTTTCTTCAATTAGGCCTTGTGGTATTCTTACCTGAGTAGAATATAAAAATTGAGATACAAGATGTATCAAAAAAGGGTACTTGAAAAATTTGGAAAAAACTACCTTGTTGATGATGAAACGTTTGTCATGGGTATACGTCCTACGCATGGTGAACATATAGCTCAGAGGTTTAACGACTATGGACTTGTTTTGGACGCTTGTTGCGGTGCTGGATTTATGAGTATAGCTTTAGCAAAACAAGCAAAAAGGATAATTGCGGTTGATATTAATTTAGCACATCTAAAGCAGGCTAAAGCTAACGTAAAAATTGCTGGAGTCTTCCAAAAAGTTGTTTTCATTCACGGAGACATTCTGGACAAGAATATTCTCAGCAAATTTTCTAAAATCAGTGGGGCTTTTTTGGACCCCGACTGGGCAGCCAAAGGAAATGTAAAAACTACTCACACCTCGGAACTTTCTAAAATGCAACCGCCTGCAGATAAATTATTCTGGGCAATACACAAGATTAACGATAATGTAGCTTTGAGACTGCCAGCTACTATTGAACCGGCAAAATTAAAAGATTATCCTCCTCACGAATTTGAAAAGGTGTACCTGGACGATCAACTAAAATTCTGTTGTGCCTATTTTGGTGATTTGGCGAAAAAAATCGGAAATACTGAATTGAGAACCTTTCTTGAAAAATAATTACGGAGTTTTGTATTTATTCACAAAATCTCAAAGAGATTTTGAGAGGAGCGAATGACGAAAGGCTGAAGTTTCGAGCATGAACCAGCATGCGAGAAACAAAAGCACTCGTCTCTACGCGACGAGTGACGCCAGCGGGAGTCGAACCCGCGATTTTCGGGATGAAAGCCCGACGTCCTAGGCCACTAGACGATGGCGCCGCGTCGCAACGCGACGCGATTCCCTCCATTCAGCCAGCGCTGAATATCCGGCCGCTTATCGGTTGCTCCTTTCAAAAATTTCTTACGGAAATTTTTATTAAACACCAGAATACAAACAATCAGGTTAAATATTCAAAAAAATACACACCTTTGAAAAAAGGTTCAGATATTTTATCATTTCAGCCTCATAAATGCTACAATACAAAAATCCCATATGGTTACAGTTAATCTTGTCAGACACACAAGTTATACAGAAAAATACAACCTCCTCTTAGGATATCACCTATAGAAGATACAGAAAGAGAAGCAAAAGATGAACAAAAAAACTAAATTATTAACCCCCTTCTTCGATAGGAGAACTAATATTTTCCTTATCAATAAACTGGATAGCGTATTCAGGGGCATTTCCTTCTAAATCTCGTACTTCTGTTTTATATCCATAACTCTCTAAATCTCCAACCATCTTGCCTAACTCTTCGTAGTCAAAAGATACTCCACTCCCTATAACTTCTCCCCCGTTTTGTCTTAATGTTTCACTCACCACGTCGACTACTAGCTGAAATACTCCCTCGACTGATGAATTTGAGAGAACAACTTCTTTCACTGGCTCATTTGTAAATCTGTAAATTTCAGGGTCTTTTTCCGTAATCAAAACTTTATTCCCTCCCTCTTTTTCAACGCCAACAATGTGGACTCTTGATCCGTCGATCGTTTCTGAATCTGTCAATAGCTTCTGAACAAATGGCACACTCGCTTGAATCTCTTCATCTCGACCCTCTTTTAATGCTGCGGCTAAATTAGCACTAACATTCGTAGCTTCCTCAACTTGATTAGCTACAGAAATTTCTTCAGCCCTCCTATGTAAATAAATCGGCAATACCATTTCTGTTATTGTATCAAAAACAAGCTTTGGTGTTAAAATATCCGATATGATTCAGTTAAATTCCAAAGAACTTAGAAAGTCTGAGCCAACTAATAGTGATCTAAAAAAAATAAAAAGAAATCCGATTTATTTGGTTTTGGATAGGATAATAGACACGTATAATATTGGATCGCTTTTTCGCCTTGCTGACGCAATTGCTGCCGAAAAAATTTATTTGTGTGGAGACATGGAATACCCTCCGTCTTCAAGAATTCATAAAGCGGCTGTAGGAACGGAAACGTGGGTCCCTTGGAAAAAGACAGGATCTACCCTAAAAACAATTCAGGGATTGAAGAAAATAAATATACAAATTATCGTAGTTGAGCAGAATCCTCGGTCAATTTCTTATAAGGATTTTAACCCTAATTTTCCCTGCGCTATAGTCGTGGGAAACGAAACGGGGGGAATTGACACCAAGATTATCAACAAAGCGGATATTATCGTTGAGTTGCCGATGTTTGGTATAAATAAATCTTTTAATGTTTGGGGTTCGGCGGCAGTGGTAGCGTATAAAGTATTAGAACACCTTTAATTGTCCATTTACCATATTCTATTTTCCAATTTATTTTCTATACTTCGATTTTTGGTTACGTTCAGTAGTAATTATTGAAGACGTAAAGATTTTTATAGAAAATTTCAAGAAAACCGAGTTGAGCTCGGATGAATTGAACTTTTATATGTCATCCTCCTTAGAAAGAAACCCCACCTTGTAAGACAGGGAGGATGTCATTAATTCCGTTCCTTCCGAAATCAACTCGTCACATCGCGAACCTACTTTTAATTCTTTCAGGTTTGTTTCCTTAATAATTTCTAACCAGTAATTTGTTTCTCTTGTCTCTTTCCTACTAACCTTCAATCTGTGCGCGAACTCTTTACCAGTTGGAGCTTCAATTGCCTCAATATAATTCGCCGCAGGAGATGATGAAGAACGTATAAGTTGTTTGCCATAAATAATGTTGTGTTCAGTTCTTGGAAGAATTAATGTTAACATTTGACAATTAATAGCGTACTTAGTAAGTCTTTTAAGAAGAATTTCAGAGGTAAGTACGGTCACAATTAAAGGTATCACAAATATTTAAATGAAGTGGAAAACGGGAGATGGAAAATGGAAAATAGAAGTTATTGCAGAGCTTGATTCACTGCCGATTGCATATCAGTAAAGCTGTAAGCTCCTGCAAAAGCTTGCGAATTTACAAAAAACCCAGGTGTTCCGTTGACCCCTAAGCTCTGCGCCAAAGCAATATCATCCTGCAACCTTTTATCATATTTTCCGCTATCAAGACAGGTTTTCAAAGATGATGAGTCGACTGCCGAAGCCAAAAAATTAGCCAGCTCCTGGGATTTAGTCTTATCATTTTTAACTGTGTTATTAAGTAAGTCATATCCTTTATTGGTCATCAAAAGATCATGTGCTTCCCAGAACTTGCCTTTTTCGTTAGCACAATAAAGCGCTTTCGTACCCATCTCCCCGTTGCCATGACCCGGAGAATAAATCCACGCAAATGCGGCTTTGCCTTGATCGACAAGTTTCTTCATTTCAATAACAGGTGCAACGTAGTTTCCTCCGTCTGATACTAGCTTAAAACGATCCCCTACTTGAGAATTTAATTCGGGATTAAGTCCCGCCGCTATGTGACAATATGGGCACGATGGATCGGCAACTTCTACAAAAAGAAGCTTTTTATTTTCATCTCCGAATTTAACGACTTCTCCCTTGAAAATGCCTTTTATTAAGTCAAGCGATACGGGGGCTCGAGTCGGTTGAGCCTGTGCACCTGTCGTCTGGGTACCCGAGACTCCAGCGGAAGAACCTCCCTTTTCTAAAGAGGAGACCTTCTGCCACAAAACTCCAACCACAAAGGCAAGAATTATCGAAGCCAGAAGCAAAATAGGAACCAAGCGTTCCAAAAGATTTGAGGGTAACTTTCTAGCAGCCATACGAGCCATTGTGCAGCAAAATTAATTTTGTGTCAACCACTTCTAATTTAAATGTTTCATTTTAAAATCTTCATTACCACGAAGGACCTTGTTTATCCAAAAATTTCAGCGCGTCCATTCCTGCCATACAGCCGTATCCTGCAGCTGTAACCGCCTGGCGATAGTTGTAGTCGTGAACGTCCCCTGCGACAAAAATACCGTTTTCTTTACTCGTTCTTGTATGGTTATGAACTTGAACATAACCTTTTTCGTCAAGCTCAATTTTATCTTGAAATACACCCGTTGAAGGAACGTGCCCAATTGCAACAAATAATCCTTCCAGCGGTAATTCCCAAGATAGATAGCCGTCTTTCTCCTCTAAGATGGTCCCGCCATACTCATTCATTTCCTTCCTGATTTCTTCAATATGATCCGATTCCAGACTGGTTTTAAGTTTGGCTTTTTCCAGATTTTGTTCACCTGTTAGTTCAACTACTTCAGTGCTCCAAAGAATCTTTATCTTCCCCTCCCCATGTTCATGCATTACTTTTTGCTGCATTGCTTCCGACGCCTTAAATTCATCCCGTCTGTGAATAATAATTACGTTAGATGCATACTTTGTAAGCACCAAAGCCTCTTCCATTGCAGCATCCCCCCCTCCCACAATCGCAACTTTTTTGTTTTTGAAAAAAGGAGCGTCACAAGGGGCACAAGAAGAAACCCCCCGGCCGCGCAATTTATCCTCCCCTGGAACACCCAACCATTTAGTATCAGCTCCCGTTGCGATTATCACTGCTTTGGTTAAATATTTTTGTCCATCCGCAATTAACTCCTTGGGTTCGGCATCAAAATTAACCTGTTGTACGTTTTTTTGTACAAACTCGGCCCCGAATCTTTCAGCTTGTTGCCGCATTGAATTCATGAGATCCGGCCCTTGAATTCCATCCGGGAATCCGGGATAGTTATCAACAGTAGTGGTCAACATCAGCTGTCCACCCCAAGTTTCTCCGCCCAAGATGAGTGTTGAGGCAGCTCCACGTGTGGTATAAATTGCAGCAGTTAATGCTGCCGGACCTGAACCGATTATGGCTACATCCCACGCATCTCCCCCTGAAGGTTTTTTTGCAAATTCAATCTTATCCATAAATCAAATAAGAAAACTTTTTCGTGAAATAACTTTTGTTACTTCGCTCAATATTTTCTTTTCTAGAAATTCACGAAAGGCCAATGAAAACCCACTAAAAAAATCCCTAGGAAGAATTTAGACTGCCTATTTTAAGCTCATTCAGAAAACCCTTATGCACCAAGATTACCCGTACCTCCTCCGGTCCCACCCGTACTGCCACCTTCTTCCTCTTCTGTGGGAGTATCGGCAGCCGCACCCTCAGATGTAGTATCTGCTGGTTCAGGCACACTTCCCAAAGGTGAGGTGCTAGTCGTACCCATTCCGCTTGCCGGACCTGACATCGGATCGGGTACTGATGACATTGGACTGGGAACCTTGGGACCGACTGCATCTTCCTGGGGTATCGGTGTAGAAACTGGAGGCTCGGTCATTGATCCCATACCGGGAGTTGATGTTTCACCCATACCTTTTGATCCCGAAAAAACTCCTGAACCCACATTAGACGTTGGTGTCGTCGGAGCCGCGGGTGTTTGAGTATCCCCGAGAGGTGTTGATACTCCTGGCACTACTCCCGTCTTTCCTGTTGTATCTTTTGGATCCAAAATAATCACCCCCCAACTAAAAGGAATATAAAACTTAAAGAATAAAGAGAATAGTATTCTTATTCTCTGAAATATTAAATTCTTAAACTCCTTTTTTTATTAAATCTTCGTAAGCTACTTTTCCTGCAAAACCTATTTGTCTATCAACTTCTTTTTCACCTTTAAATAGAATGGTCGTAGGAATAGATAACACACCGAACTTTTGTGCATTTTGGGGATTTTCATCCACATTTATTTTTGCAATGGTAAGTTTATCTTTATAAGTTTCAGAAAGCTCCTCAAGAACCGGCTCTGCCAGTTTACAAGGACCGCACCACGGAGCCCAGAAATCAACAAGCACCGGGATATCGGATTTTAAAACTTTATCCTCAAAAACTGAATCTGTTATATTTAGGGTCGCCATCGACCTTTACTATACCGATATTTAAATCTATAAGTCAACCATTAATTAGGCTTAAAAAAGTTTAAGATTTATCTAGAAGACAGTTTTAGGGATAACCAAATTTAAACGTTTAATCTCTCCTCTACTTTCCCCGGGTGAGTACGGATATACGAATTGTAAGCACGCGTTATTGTTTCCTTAACTTCTAAAGGATCTCCGACGTTAATCATTATAAACTTCTTTTCCGCAGCAGCACTTTGCACTTCTAAAGTTCCTATGTTAAGCATTGTCTCAAAAAAACCCTCTACATTAACCGAAACGTCTTGTATCTTCGTGAGATTGAGTTCCGTATAGTTGCGGCGAAACATTCCGAGTTGTTCACTCTCTATAAGACGGTGGTCCGTAATTATCCAAATATTAAGGTAGTACATCGTAGCCATATAAAATACCCAGTACCACCAATAAAGAAAAAGCATTGATGATAAAAACAGGAAAAATTTCTGTAGGTCTCCTTCAAGCGAATAACCGGCTGTAAAAATCATAACTAAGATTGGAATAAAGGCGAAAAACATAAAAACCCCCTGCCTGACCAAAGTGAACCAGTGCATACGGACAACTTTTAAGGTTTTCTCGTCCGGAAGTTGCCCTTCAAAGCTATTTTTAGTCTTGGTAAATATTCTAAAGTTTTTCATTTTTTCTTTAAATCAATGGTTTGTTCAGCGAATAAAGGTTAAGATTCAAAAAAAGAACAGTAACTACCAGGGTTAGAAATATTGATCCGACCAAAAAGATGAAAGAGAGTTTTTTAGGCTTGGTCCCAATTCCAAAACGAATAAGGTGATAAATAATAAAGAAAGCTAAAAGCCAATAAAAACCGAGTCCCAGAATGAATAAAAGAAAAGAAACCAGAGGGATAAATCCAAGAAAATCAAGGGACGTTATCATATACCTAAATAATATCAGAACCGACCATTTTTCGACACTTCAATATTGATATAGCCTATTCTTTGGGCTACCATTACGGCAGATATGAAAAAATATTCCCTAGTAATATTAATAGCCATTGTTTTTCTGGTAATCGGAGGCTTCGTTGTTGTCTCCAAAAACCATCAGCCGGCAAACGAAAATACTGCTGACCCTCCTTCTATAAATCAATATTTTTGGAGTGAAACTTGTCCTCACTGCGCCAAGGTTGCAGAATTTTTAGACGGGTGGGATAAAAAAGATAAATTTCAGCTTGAAAAATTTGAAATAAATGAATCTTCCGAAAATAGATTAAAGTTTTATAAAATGGGGATGTTTTGCGAGATATCGAGAGACAATCTGGGGGTACCATTTCTGGTTACGTCCGAAGGAAAATGCTTTATCGGTGACGAACCAATTATCGGGTATTTAGAAAGCTTAGATATATGATTCAAGATTTAAAATTTAAGAATAAATATATATTTTTTCTTGTTTTTTCCCTACTGCCTCCTTCCTACTTCTTACTACTACCGAGCGTAGCAAGGGCCGTCTGCCCCATCTGTACCGTTGCGGTCGGAGCGGGTCTAGGACTCTCCCGCTATCTTGGAATCGACGATGCGGTATCTTCAATCTGGATTGGAGGATTAATTCTATCCTCTTCCCTCTGGCTAACAGATTGGCTTAAAAAGAGATTTGTGCACCTTAGAGGTGAAATAGGTTCACACCTTGGGTATTATGTTACGGCGTTTATGTATCTTATCGTGCTTGTTCCTCTTTGGTTTAGTAAAGTAATAGGCCATCCATACAATACAATCCTCGGCATAGATAAAATTCTTTTTGGAACTACCCTTGGCTCAATTATGTTTCTTGTCGGAATTTGGGCGGACAAAAAAGTTCGGAAAACAAAGGCTAAGCAACTTTTTCAATATCAAAAAGTAGTATTTCCCGTTGTTTCTCTTGTTTTGACCAGCTTACTGCTTTACTATTACGGCGGATACCTTTATTAGTTCAAAATTCAAAGTGCAAAAAGCAAAATGACAATGAAAAATTCAAAATTTTAGATTTTAAATTGTAATATTGGTCTTTAAATTTTAAACTTTAAATTTATAGAATGGCTAATAAACGCGACATCCAAACACTGCTCGACAAAGTCGAAAAAGTAACTGTCCAAAAGAACCTTGACCTCTCCTCCGGTGAAGATCTTTCGATTGGTGTTATGAATCTCATTTCCATAGAAGAGCACCTTTTTTATACTTCGCAAAAAACTAAAGACAGAAAATATTTGGATTTACTAGATGAGATTCGCCGGATGCGGACTGAACTTCTGAAAGAAATCATCAAAGACTACGAAGGTGAGGTTTGGTGTATAAGCAAACACTTACTAGCTGCTTCAATGCGTGTTATGGAAGTCGGGACTAAAGAGTTAAAGAAAGGCAATAAAGATAAGGCTTGGGGTCTTTTCGACAAATCTTATAAACTCTATTCTCTTTTCTGGGGACTTAATCTTGGCGTAGTCAAAATCCCAAATCCCAATTCCAAAATCCAAAATGAGAAAGTAAGTTATATAGATGAAAAATCAGAGGAAAAAAGTACATCCTCTGTCTTCTCCAAACTCGGCGCACTTGTTCAGAAGGCTATAGACTGCTGTAGAGAGTAAAAGTAAAAATTAGCTTTCTGCAACTAATCCATAAAGAAGTGTGTCTTTGTTGCAAAATTGATTTTTCTGACGTCCTTCAAAGACAAACTCTTTCTTCTCGTACAACCGAATAGCATCTTTTAACTCTTCCTGTGTCCAAAGCCAAATTTTATTAACATTATTTTCTTTTGCGTAATCTATAACCTTATCAACCAATGCTCCACCAACTCCCATTTTCCGGTATTTTTCTTTTACCATCATATCGCCCAACCTTATATTGTTATAACCTAAAAAGATCAAGTCTATATAGCAAACTCCAATTGCCTCATTACTCTCATTTTCTGCTAAAAGATATCTTCTGCTATCGTTAGTGCCGTCGAAAAATTTGATTAAATCATCATAAGAGTCCCCAATTGTTAGACAATCAGGCAAAATTCCCTTAAATTTTCCCCACTCCGAATAAATCTTGACTATTTTTTCAATGTCACCTAACGTGGCAAGTCTTATCTTGAACTTCATGTTGAAATTATAACAGTCGAGAAATATTTATAAAGGCTACTTAATTTCTTCGCAAGATCTTTTGCTTATTCCTTAGTTTCTTTGTACTCTTCTAATTCTAATCTTACCAGGAGATATTATTATCAAGTTACCTTTGTAGTCGGAGGTTTTAAGTCTCCTTAAAAGCCTCTTCATTTCTTTATTAATTTGAGAAGCTGGCAATTCATTCGGGAATCTTAATATGACAATTCCATAATGAGTTCCTAAGGGAAATCTCAAAATATTCGAAAAACCAATATCTCCGGAAAAAAGAACAGCCTTATCTCTTTGAGCAAATGAGAAAACTAGGTCATCGGATTTACCACGAAGTTTAGTATCTCTTATATCAACTACATCAAACCCTAAAGAGATAAGAACATCAGCAAGCAAACGGGGTAAATCTTCATCGATTACAACCTTCATGCAAGAGCAATTTCTTCATTGGCGACTACTTTTGCGGCGTATCTTAATGCATTAAGAACCTGTCCTTTAGTAAGACCGTATTCTTCCATTACTTCTTCAATAGTCATTCCTCCCCCGACCTTTCCAACAATAAGGTCTACCGGAACTCTTGTTCCTTCAATCACTGGTTTTCCAAAACGAACTTTTGGATCAAGCGTGATATTCTGAAAAATTCTCTTTATTGCCATATTCGTAGTATATCACAAGGTTAAAAGTCCACTTCCGTCTTCTCCAAACTCGGTTCTTTAGTCCAAAAGGCAATCGACTGTTGCAAAGAGTAAATTTAACTATAAACAAGGTTGTGCACTCCTCGCTAAAGCGAATTTGAATAAAAAAACGCCTCCGGGTAAAGTAAAGTTCGAGCAAATAAAAAAGTTAATAATAGAAAATAATTCCTATCAGATTAACTGCTCAAACAATTCTTTTTTCCTTTGGCGTTTTAACAAACCCTCTCACTATGCTTGTTTCCTTTCCGGGAAAGCCTTTCCGCTTTATACCCCGGCGGTTTGTCACCAATCAAGGTGTTTCACCAAGCAGCACTTGTTCAGAGGTTTCCCTCTGCAAGCACAGGTCAGACAAGTCCAACCTTATTTCGGCATCTTCCGCGTGCTCCGGACAATAATGGTTTTGTTGTGTTTTCAATGCATAGACCATTACGTCTCGCTCCGTCAGAATGAAGGAATTTAAGAAAGATTCCTCCGCGCCTTGTGAAAGAGCTAACCTTTTAACCGTGGTCAACGGTTTAAGTTAGGCGTTCGCCGCAATATTTGCAGAAATTCGCCACTTGGCGATTCAGAGTTCCGCAAAGAGTGCAAACTTTGCCCGTTGGTGGAACTTCTACTGTCTTGTTAGACTGTTCAACTTTGGTGTAACCATCATTGTCACAATAGTACACCACTTGGTTGCCTTGTCTAACTTCAACAAGATTGGCTCCACAGTAGGGACATTTCACTTTAACCTCCTTATCCTTAAAAGTCTGTTAAAGTACCCCAATAATTTAAATAGTAGCAAAAAAACTTGCAAAAATCAATACTATAGGGTTGTGAGTGGAGATTTCTTTATCTAATTTATCTCTTTTTCCCCCTTTTCAAGCTGGCGTCTGCAATTTCTCCCCCGGCTAAGGTAACGACACTTGCTTCGATTGCAAAGGCTACTAAGGCAGGACTTAAACCGCCAAAAATTAAGGTCCCCATAATGGTTGCGGCGTCAATCGTCCGGGACACATTAACTATGTCTTTTCCCCAATCTCTTTCTGCCATACCCTATATTTTACCTTCTAACTTCAATCCCGCATAACAAAAGTAGATAACTTGTATTTTTTTTGCTACGCTTTTTGGGTGACATACTATATTTTCCGTCACGGCGCAACTTTTCAGAGTAAATTCAACGTTCCTTATGGAAAAGAAATAGAAACCGCAGAAATTCTTCCAGAAGGAATACCCGTTATCGAAAAATTGGCAGATTACCTTAAAGACATCCCGGTAGATGCAAATTTTACTTCTCCCTTTAAAAGGTGCTTACAAACCGTGGAAATTGTTACAAAAATTTCCGGCAAAAAGTATATTTCCGATGACAGGCTCCATGATTGGCTGCCCGAAAAAGAAACAATTCAAAATGTCATCGAAAGAATTGAAAACTTTTTTAAAGAAATTAATGCCAATCCTTATAACTCGGTTTCTATCTGTACTCACGGATATCCGATATCAGGATTAATTCAGTTAATTAGCCATGGGCGTATTGACGAGATGGAATTAGAGAATTTTCCGAAACCAGGAGTCCTAACTATAGCTTCTTCAGAAGAAATCAAATCCTTAGATTTCAACAAGACCTAAGTTTTATTTGACTTGGCTAGAAGCATAAAGAAAGTTATTAAGCTGAAAGCGCTCAAGCTCATCCAGGGAATTGTGATGTAACCATAATAGGTAAAAAACCGCTGTGAGCAGGATACCGAAAATCCAACCGCGGAACAAGGTATAAGAGGATTTCCCGAAATTTGAAAGTAATAATGATAGGCGGCGATAATAAAACCCGTAATGGAAAGTGGTAGAGCGTATTTGAAGACATTCTGAAACTTTTCTTTAAGTGCGGTAGCTAAAATGAAAACTTGCGGATACATAAAAATCCTTTGATACCAACAAAGTTTACACGGATCAAAATGGGCAACTTCGGATAAGTACAGACTTCCGAATGTCGCGACCAGACTTACTACCAGTGCAAATTTGATTTCTTTTTTATGGATAAAACTTACCAGCCTTTTCCAATATTTATTACCCTTCTTATCTACCCCACGCGATAAATAAAGCACTAATGCAACAACAAGACCGATATTGGATAAAAGGGTCAAGACTGCGAGAAGTTGTATAACTGACTGTACCATTAGTTAGTCGTATAACCGCGGATTTCGTCTTCAATTAATTTTTTAAACTGGTCGTAACTCTTTGGCTGAACTTTCTTTCCGTTCAGAAAGAAAGTCGGGGTCGAATCGACATTTAATCTGTTACCGGAAAGCATATCCGCCTTAACGTCCTCTTCGGTTTGAGAATTATCAAAATCGCTTAAAAATTGGTCTTTATTTAAACTAAGTTCTTCGGCGTATGAGGTGAATTTATCCTTCGCATTCCTGTCTTCAGCCCATTCATCCTGTTTCTCATAAAGAATCTTATACATTTCCCAGAATTTACCCTGCTTTCCGGCTGCTTCTGCGGCTTTTGCAGCAGGCATTGCGTTAGGATGAATGGTGGTCAGAGGAAATTGCCGATATACAAAAGTAAAATCACTGGTTATATCTTGGCTTAATTTCTCAACAAGGGGAAAATAGTTCGCACAAGCAGGGCATTGAAAATCTCCGTACTCGATAAGAATAGCCTTTGAATTTTTGTCTCCCCTTATCCAGTCGGAATCAGTTAATTCTATAGACTGCGGTAAAACTGCGGGTGCAGGAGTAGTAAAAAATTTATATGTTTTGTAACCCACAAAACCGATAACACCAAGAACAATAAGTCCTATAAAAATTCCCCGCAGTTTCTTTGTTTTTTCCTGACCAATCCTTTCGTTTTCTTTTTCTTCCCTCGCAAGTTCCCGTCTTTCTTTCTTAGTAAGATTGACCTCTTCCATGCATGTGATGATACACGAAAAATTTCGACAAGAAAAGATCCAGAGCCGATGAAGAAGAAAGTCGAAAATCTGTTTAGAAGAGAAACCCAAAGACCAAAAGAATAACTACGTTACCAACCAGGTACCATTTTTTCTGGATCTCGGTAAGGATTATCGGAAATCTGGTAAACCAAGAGTCATAACTTTTCGTTTCAATATAATCAACCAGCTGATCTACTATTAAGTGCAAGACAAAGGCGATTACTGTTCCTTTAGCGACCAGGCTTATCGTTGAAGTAATCACAAGAAATGCAAATACTAGAAAAGCCACCTGGAAACTACTTGTGTGAAAGATTAAGTTAGTCCTTTGCAAACGGGTTGAAGCCATCATGTCCCAACTTTCTTTATATTTATTATCCGCAATCAGGGTGGTAACTTTTTGTGACGTGGTTTCTTGCGGCCGGAAAAAATAAACGTACAGGAGATGATCAACATCCGGTAGTAGCGTACCTATTATTCCGCCGATCCAAAAAGGAATAAAAGCAAGTTCAAACCTACCTTTGAAAAGAGTTATAAGTGCAAAAAATCCCAGCAAGAAACCAAAATGTGTCAGCAAATCTTTCTTCATTTCTTATCTATCATTTTTGCACTTTTTAAGTACCATTTGCAACATCTCAATTTTTCTTCAAATCCCGTGTGTTTTTTGATTTGCAATTGTCGAGTGAATTCTATATGTTGCAAAAAAATCGCCCCTCAAAGTGTTTTAGGTAGAAGTTACTTTCAGCAACTTATAGCATCTCATTTCAAAAGAATTTGAAATGATTTGTAAGCTTTTTGCGTAGTATGAACAAGACAGAAGCAACTCACAAAAACACTAGAGCACCCTTTCTTGTTTCACAATGCGAAGCAGTGCCAAGCTACGCTTATTCTTTGGGTGAGCAAAGAATGAAGAACTATGAGTAGTAAGAAGTTAAAAATTCACCTTATTTGCCACAGATACTTTTTCAAATCCACGTGCATTTCGTCTTTAAACTTCACTCCTTCGGAAAGTAGTCTCATTTTTTGCTCTTTCCATCCTCCCCCGAATGCATAATTTACTGCAACTGCCCCTTTTCTATTTACAACTCTATGACAAGGAATTCTAGGATCCTTATTTCCGTGCATAGCCCAACCAACTTTACGCGCATCATGCGTGCCTAAAATTTCGGCAATTTGACCATATGTCATAACTTTCCCTTCAGGAATTTTCTTAACCGTCTCGTAAACTCGATCGAAGAGTTTTAATTTTTGATTTGTCATTTTGATTTTTGATATTTAATTTTTAATATTAGTCTGTAAATACCTGTACAAATCCTTCGACTTCGCTCAGGACAAGCATTTTCCCTCAATCTGTAAAAATCTGAACGAACATTTTACCATAGATTCCATTGTCGATAACCCCGATTCCCATTCTCTTAAACTCCGGGTCGAGAATATTTCTCCTGTGACCTTCCGAATTCATCAACCCCGTATGGGCGGTTTGCAGGGTTGGTGCTAAAGCCAAATTTTCTCCGGCAATGGTATAGGTAATATTTGCCTCCTCCAACCGGTCGCCGACATCTTTTCCTTCCGGCGAAACATGGCCAAAATATCCTCTCTCCCACATATCGCGGGCATGATTTCTAGCAACAGGCACAACCTCTACTCTCCATTTAAGCTGAGCAATACCTTTCTTCCTTCTCTCCTCATTAACAAGATTAAACATGGCAGTCTCAGAAGCCTCGTCGGCGGTTAATTCTTGTCTTCCGCTGGGTATTGCAATTGACTCCCGACTATTGGGGTTAACGGTTAAATAGGTAAGAGAGTCCTCTATTATTCCGCCGAATATTTCATTAATCCTTGTTTCCAATCCTTGAGTCTTGGTAACCAAAAATCCACCGATCTTTGAGGAACTGATATCTCTTTTTATTACCGGAGTAATGGGTAAAGCAATCGTCAGGGTTAATATAAAAGATACTATTACAATTCCTTCTCCTAACGCAGGGAAAATGGCCAAAAAATTGCTCCAGGGTTTCTTCCAAAACTTTTCCGGGATCTTTTTAATCAAATCGGTAAAAATAAATCCAATGAAGGCTTCCGATAATCCTGCGACAATAAGAAAGCCTACGGCATTAGCTAATGAGTGCGGCAATGAAAAAAGAGATTCCAGAAGATCTGCCGCAAATGAGTATCCCCTCAGACCGATGATGAGGGAAGCCAGAAAGCCCAAAAAATCAATTAAGATTACCCAAAATCCGACTCGCCAAGCTTCACTGATATAATAGGCCAGGATAATAATTATGATCAGGTCGACCCAGTTGCCTTGTAATGATTGTGGGATCATTTTTTTACTCCTTTACTCCTGCTTTAGCAGGAGATTTCCACATAAGCAAAGCCTGCTTCTCACTTCGTTCAAAGTAAGAGTTCTTGCTTCGCAATCTCCACTTATGTGGCGACTATTTACTTTTTGATTCTTTTTTTAATTGTTGAAGTCGCCACATAAACAGCTTAGCTCTTGATTTAACGTTATATGCATCCTTAACAAAGTTCCTGGCAGTTTCCAGGAAACCCCGAGGTGTTTCTTTTGCCAGTTTAATATAAAGAGACTTATTTTTTAGATCTCCCAAGTCTTCAGCCAGCTCGTATCCGTATTTTTGGAATTCCCTACTAATATACTTGTCTTTATCTTTCTGAAACCTCTTTATAATATCTTCAACCTTGGTAAAATTTCTCTTTGTCATTTTTAAATGATATATATCATTTAACATTTAGTCTCTGAATTAAAACTTCTACAACTCTCTCAATCACCCCATCTCTTAAGCCTATTTCAATCTCGCCAAAATTTTGTAAAACATATTCCTCTCCAGAAACTCTGTTATCCGAAGGACGATTATCAAGTCCAACACGGACTCTCCAAAAATCTTTTCTCCCAAGTTGTTCCTCTATCGAGGCAGTTCCATAATGAAGTTTTGGACCCACCCCTCTTTGGATTTTATATGCTCCTAATCGTAAATCCAAATCATCGTGAATAACCCATAAGTCAGCCATTATTATTTTATATTGGACAACTAATTTCTTCACAGAAGCCCCCGAACTGTTCATAAATGTTTGCGGCTTTGCCAGCATTAAATTATCCAGTTTTAAAATGTCTGCATTAAATTTCTTTTCAAATTGAAAGTCAGAGTTTAAAAATTGATTGTAAACCCCTCGACTCTGCTCGGGGTGGCGAGCTCGCCGAACCATTGGAATTTGACCACCGGCTCCTGAGAGCCTTTGGCTCGGAGAGAAACTGAAAATTTTGTTTTTTAGTTCGTCAAGAACTACAAAACCAACATTATGTCTGGTATTCTCGTATTTATTACTCGGATTTCCCAATCCAATTATTAATCTCATATTTTATTAGCTTACTCTATCAAAGATAAAATCTCGTCGTGTAATAATCCGTTACTGGCCACATACATTATTCTGGGTTGGAACCAATCAATAGGCTTCCCTTTTAGATCAGTAACTTTACCTCCCGCCTCCGTTGTCAATACAGCCGCTGCTGCGAAATCCCAAGGATAGGCATAGTGCACAAAGGCGTCATAAATTCCAGCTGCCACCATTGATCCCCCAAACACTGCACAATCAACCACAGGTGGATAGCGTACTTCGTCTGCGATCGGCATAACTAGCTCGTTAAGCATCTTCTGTCTCTCCTGGCGATGCCCTAGTCCAAATGCCACTATTGCCTCAGATAAATCGTTATTAGCCTTAACTTTCACTTCTTGGCCGTTCAAAAAAGCTCCTTTTCCTTCTTCTGCCCAAAAAAGACTCTCCATTGCCGGTAGGTTTACTACTCCTAAAATCGGCTTTTTATCTTTTAAAAGCCCTATTGAAACACCAAATGTCCTTAAACCTGACGTGTAAGGAATTGTTCCGTCCAAGGGATCGATAATCCACCAATAGTCAGAACCGTTATCGATCTTTCCAATCTCTTCAGATATAAAATTATGGTCGGGAAATTTAGTTTGAAGTATACTTAAAATCTTCTTTTCCGAAGTAATATCCGCTTCGGTAGTAAAATCGCCCAGTTTTTCTTTTCCTATAAACGTGTGTCTTTTCCCTTGCAAAGAAAGGGTTATCTTCCCAGACTCAATTGCTGCTTCTTTTGCAACCTCGATCATTATGAAGCAATTGTACCTTTAATCTCCTTTTTCGACAAAGGGTACGAAGACGTATTTTTGGAATTCTTCTTTTTTAAGCGTTCCGTCCTCCATTTTCGTAAATCTGGTCATTGTTTGCGAGCTTCTGGGCCCGATTGGTGCAACGATAACACCCCCCGCCTTAGTCTGCTCTACCAGAGCTTTCGGAATTTCTTTTTCAAGAGCGGCTGTAATAATTACAGCGTCATATGGCGCCTCCTCTCTCCACCCATATTCCCCTGAAGCTGATTTTACAAAAACGTTATGATAACCAAGGCGGGTAAGTCTTTCTTTTGCTTTTTTCGCAAGTTCGGGAACAATTTCAACCGTATACACCTTACTTGCTAATTTTGAAAGAACAGCCGCCTGATATCCCGAACCTGTACCAATTTCGAGAACTTTTTCATCTCCTGTAAGATCCAGTAAATCCGTCATAAAGGCAACTGTATAAGGCTGACTGATCGTTTGACCGAAATCAATTGAAATAGCGGTATCGTCATAAGCAATATCTTTATATTTATCGTCAATGAATTCTTCACGAGGAACCTGAAGCATTGCCGAAAGCACATCTGGTGAGCTTAATCCGTACCTTTGCTTAATATCAAAAACCATTTGCTCCCGCTTGTCTCTCATATTCATGACCGCAAAAAAACCTTATATATTTAAAAACGTATCGCGGGCAGTTTTTAAGTTTACAACTTAAGTTTAGTTATTAAAACCTTCGTCACGTTTCCTAAAACGGGCAATTCCCACTCGTCTCCCTGCCAGGCTCTATAAACCATCATTAGCCAGATAATAAAACCAAAAATTGTAAAAAGTCCGACAAGTTTGGACAAATAGGACAAAAATCCTATGCTACTGACTAGCAATAAACCTTGTTGGAGGGTAACCATCGAAACACCGGTTACCAAAATTTGAACTGCGTAAAAACGTACAAACGAATCCTTTTCTAAAAGCATGAGAGCAATGGTTCCTACAACGGTCGGAGCCAAAACAACAGCAAGAGCCGCTGCTGTGTTTCTTGGTAATCCTGTAACTGACTGAGTAGCCATACTTACCTCACCACCTTCCGTTAAAAACCATTCCTTTTTTAGTATAGCATCAAAAAATCCCTGCAAGTTTGATTGCAATAAATCAATCTGCAGGGATTAGCTCTGTAATTACCCTTCTCTTCACTTCTCTACCATCTATCCCAGAACTGCCCCAATGTGTCAATTCAGTACACTCCGGGAGTGGATCAGATTCACACCTCGGGTAAATAGCAGAAAAGTGAGGAAGAGAAGGGTTAAGATGGAAATTTTGTGTTGTCGTGAAGCGACAAAGCTGTGAATGTAGCCTCACGCCCTCTTCCTCATTGTCGAGACCAAAAAATCATTTTGAAGCAGCTATCAAAATAGCCAAGACTCCGGTTATTGCTATACCAAAAACTATCCAAGCGATATCTCCAGCAAGAGGCGCAAACCTGTAAATGGCGGCTGCGCTTAGGGTTAGAAGTCCAAGAATTATGAGCCATCTTGGAAAACCACTTATTTTTGCCGGTCCTCTTAGCCACTTTCCTATCTTATTCATTTTTACTCTCCTTATCTTTGCCTGGAGTTCCTTCGCCACATTATCTCCAGTGCAGGACCAGCAAGGCCATACAGAAATAGCACCAGTCCGATGAGGGCTACGGGTAAGTTGCCCAGTGCGGCTAGCAGTATACCAAGCACGATCGCGGCAATTATCACGTACCATGGCGGGTTTAACACCTTCTTCAATATAGGTTTCATTTGGATCTCCTAACCAGAAAATAAGGGAAAGGGAGGGCTCTGATGAAAGTCAATTGTGTTTGTGAATATGCCAAAGGCAACTTAACGCCCTCTTCCTCGTTTGTCTTATTAACATTTACTAATACTAAGAATTTAGCCAGGATTCGATATCCTCAAGTCCAGTGATTATCTTCGGATCCCCTTCCATAGCGTAAAGAATCAAGGCCGGAAATTCATAAGTCTCCGTCCAATAACCCATCGGGTCTGCGCGTGCCAATTCCCTGGTAGTAAATACAACGATGGGGTCTTCTGGATCATCGAATTTATCAAGCAAATCCTGGTTATCCTCCAAGGCATCAATGTAAAGGATAGGACACGATGTAAGCTGAAAAATCGCCTGCTTTATCCAAAATAACCCGCTGTGGTGAAAAATTTGGGTTCCCGGAGCTGAAATTGTCGGAAAGTACCAATCATAATCAAATTCGGCGTCGCGGCCTTTCCGGATCTCATTAAAAGGAATTTTGTGTGCTTTCAACAACTCTAACGCCTGTGTGCTCTCGGCACCCTCATCTGTATAAAGAGTTACATCAGACATTCTTATCTCCTTTCACTTGTTGAAACGCTTGCGCATCATCTCGTAGTAAGGCTTACGAAGTTTACCCATTACCCAGACGAGGGAAAAACCGTATGGCACAAAAACCGCAAAAGCGATAATGCCGCCGTAGAGCCAGTCGAGAATCCAAAATGCTCCCAAAGTCAGGAGGATAAAGATTCCCAAATAAGAATATTCAAGGGTCTTTTGAGACATTTCGTTTATCTCCTTTCAGAATTCTATCGCCTATAGTTAGGGGGTAGTAGTAAAAGTACAATTAATGCCGAAAGAGCTATTACTCCCAGAAGAAACCACAGAAGAACTGGGTGCAATGGGACATAGCTATATACTATCCCCGAAATTGCTCCAATCGCCATCACAACAATCGGCCCCTGCGGGATCATGATTACCTTTCTGGAGATCCTTAACGGTCTCCAATACCAATCTTTAAACCTTTTCATTCCCTATTCTCCTTATCTGCCCAATCTTCGATCTTGCCAAAAATCCAATAAAAGGCATCAAGTATATCCGTTAACAAAAGTGTGTAGAGGGCTATGCCGAAATAGCGGACAACCTCATCTATAACTTTTTCCTCTATCACCAAACCGGAGACAGTGGATTTCGAGGAGGTAACTCTCCCGATCACACTAAACCAGATAAACCAGAAAGCCGACACCAAGCTAACCGGCTGTCGGGAATTGAAAAGCATTGCCAGCTTACTTCCAAAGGTAAGAAGAAGCCAAAATCCTACCACAAAGCGAGGCCATGAGCTAAACATCCCTCTGATAAAAGAAGCGGGAACTTGTGTTATCTCAATCAGGGTAATTTCTCTACCAACAATTGTCCTCGCCGTTGTGAAGATAAAAACTACCCCTATAATAAGCGAGGTAGTCCCTACTAGAAACCTCGTAAGTGGCCACAGATCAATATTTTGTTTTTTGACCTTGTCAGTCTTCTGACTTCCTCGAGCCATACTCATCTCTCCTTTCTTCATAGGCAAAATTTTCCATCTTTTTAATTTTCAAAGAGCTTAAAAAGGAGTATAGCAAATTTCTGTTAACTATGGGGGTTAAATGGAGTCAAAACAAGCTTGCCTGATTGTTACCCATTTCTTTTTCTTCTTCCTCTTTCCAAATTTTTACCGTACCAAAAACCCCATCATATCCGGGTTTAATAAAAATATCACCAGATCGTACTTTTTGAATTGCTTCAGAAATTTTCTGCCCCGCCATTTTTGCAATATCTGCTATTTCCGTTTTAAGAAGTACATTGAATTCACTTTCAAAACTGTGTATTAACTGTTCATAAACATTTATGACCGTCTGGCTGCCGACTCCAGCAATCAGAGCTTCGGAAAGAATTTCCAAAAGCGGAACAAGCATTACGTATGGAGGATACTTTCCTTTCTCGTCTCTAATCCAGGCTACACCCAACTTATCATTTGTAATTTGTAATTTGTCATTTGTAATTTCTTGCGAAGAAAGTGCCTCTACTCTACTCATAACCCCCATCGTTAATTGCCTACCGCAGGTAGGACAGGTCATACCCCATTTTCTGGCTTCATTCGGCGAATAGACAATGTTGCAGCTTCTGTGTCCCGTATAGTGATACTTTCCTTCTTCCGGATAAAATTCTATTGTATACGCAATCTCCCAACCACCATCAGTTTTATTCCAAATGGCGTCATAAACATCCTGGTAAGTAATTTTTAATTTTGAATTTTTAATTTGAAACACCGTCGCTTCCCGACCCAGTTTTTGAGGTGAGTGCGCGTCTCCGAAGGAAACGATCCTTTTTCCAGCTAGTTCTCCTATTCTCCAATTTGCTGCAGGGTCGCTGCTAAGACCTGTTTCTACCGCCGGTATATATTTTTCCAGATTTCCAAAAGCTTCGGATAAACTATCGTATCCACTCATACTTCCGTAAAACCCAAACCAGGGAGTCCAAACATGAGCTGGGATAATCAGAGCCCTTTTGTCGACCGTCAAAGCAATTTCTGCTACTTGGGTAAGAGTCAAACCGATAATAGGCCGACCGTCAGAAAATAAATTTGCGCCTCGTTTTGTCAATTCCTCATTAAAAGCTCTAACAGAAGAAAAACTTGGTAAATAAACCATGATGTGTACTCGTCTACCTTTTCCGTTGTGAGTATAAATGCAAGAAACTTCAGAGGTCAGTAAAAATCTAGACTTTGTTGCGGAATTTTTCAATTTATAAATCCCATCGCCATCCTCCTCCAGTTGAGATTCGAGTTCCCTTAACCACATGGGGTGAGTAAAATCCCCGCTACCCACTAAATCAATTCCTTTTTTATCAGCCCAAAGGGCAATTGTGGGAACGTTCATTGAAGGTGAAACCGCCCGGGCGTACTTAGAGTGAACCTCCAAATCGGCAATGATATTCATTGGGTATAATATCACTTTTTAGTTTTAAGAAGTCAAACAAACTCAACTATCGCGAAGATAATATAAAGAATTATCAAAAGCCCCGCCTCCCAACGCTCGAGCTTGTGTTTTGAGCGAATAAAAAACCAAAACAGAGAAAATATTATTAGAAAAAAAATCGATGCTACCAAGTACTCATCAAAGGCAATCAAATTTACTGGTGATATCAAAGTTGTTACTCCAACAATCAAAGTGGAATTTGCAATTATCGACCCCAAGATATTGCCGAAAAACATTGATGGCTCATGATCTTCCAAAGATCTGATAGAAAAAGCCAGTTCAGGCAGAGATGTTCCGATAGCTAAAATGAATAACCCCACCAAGAACAGGGGAATATTTGCAAGTTCAGCTAAATTAACTGAAAATTTTACTATCATATCAGCCGAAAAAATTAAAAGCGCCAATCCCAAGAATAATCTACCGAATTCTTTGTTTCTTTCCGAATTAACATGGTTGAAGCGTTTAAAAACTCTGTAAATGAAACTTTCTTCAGCTTGTTCTTTTCCGATTTCTTCATACCTTCTCTTAAAAAACCCAGTCGTATAAGCAAAATAAACCATTAATAAAATCAAACCATCAACGCGACTTATACTCTTATCAAGAGCTAAAAACATAGGTGAGATTCCGGCGAGGAGTGCGATCGCAACGTCTCTTTTAAGATATTCCCCGTGAACCAAGACTTTCCCAACAAAAAGTGCAGCAAAACCGCCAACAAGGGCAGTATTTGCGATATTTGATCCCAGTATTACACCAAACGCTAAATTTGGCGAACCTTCAAGTGCTGAAGTTATGCCTACAAAAAGTTCTGGTAGTGAAGTCCCGAGAGCCAGTATTACCGCCGAAACGCCAAATACACCCACAGTGATGCTACGAGCAATTCTCCTTACAGCAACAATAACCATTTCTGCGGATTTAATTAGAATCAAAGATAATATTACAATTAGTAAGATTAGTCCAGCTATCATGTTGCTTCTGAGTGCGTTTTCAAATAACTTCTAAATATAACTTTTGAAATCTCTATTATTATAAACATAAATAGTGACGCGCCGAAAACCACCACCCATTGGCTGAAGCTTAAAACTTCAAGTTCAAAAAAGTTCCGTAGCAAAGGGGTTGAAAATGGCAAAACTTGGAAAAAGAGGCCGACGATAACTGCAAGGTTCAACCATTTATTATCAAAAGGGTTTTCGCTCCAAAAAGGTTCAGTCAGCGTTCTTACTGAAAAAACGTAAACTAAGGAATTTACTCCAAGGGCAGCAAACGCGATACTTCTTGACAGCACTTCATTACCAGTTGCATTTAAATTCGTGTTAAAAAGAAAAAGTGCTATAACACCCGCGGCAACAGATACCATGAAGATCAGTATCTTCATCCAATTAGCAACTATATTTACGGAAGGGTTTCTTGGAGGTCTCTGCATTATTCCCTTGGCTTTCGGGTCAACCGTTAGAGAAAGATGGGGAAATCCGTCAGAAACAATATTAATCCAAAGTATTTGCACGGCGGTTACGGGAAGAGGTAATCCCATAATTAGCGTACCAACAACAGCAATAATTTCCCCGAAAGAGTCGCACAAAAGATAAAGAATAATCTTTCTGATGTTATCAAAAATACCTCTTCCTTCTTTTATAGTTTCGACAATCGTCTCGAAACTGGAATCAAGAAGAACAAGATCCGCCGATTCTTTGGCAACGTCGGTTGCGTCCCCAACGACAATTCCGATATCGGCGCGGTGTAATGCGGGAGCGTCATTAACACCGTCGCCCATCATTGCTACTACCTCGCCGTTTTTCTTTAAGGCATTAATTACCTTTAACTTTTGTTCAGGGCGAGTTCTTGCAAACAAAACTGCTCCTTTGTCTTCTTTGTACATATCCCTTAATTTGACGGAGACCTCTTCCTCGGACATTTTCTCCAACTCGTCACCCTTGATAACTCTACCGCTTCCCACCTCAATCTTAAGCTCGCTCATTACCGCAAGGGCCGTCTCGGCATAATCTCCAGTTATGAGAATTGTCTTTATGCCAGCATCTTTTGTTTGCTTAAACGCATCCCCCACTCCCTTTCTTACAGGATCGGTAAAAACCAAAAGACCAACCCATTCGATATTTTCTTTTACCATTTCTTCTGTGACCTTCTCTGTGCTTTCGGGTACGTCTTTTTTGGCCATGCCTATTACCCTCCGCCCCTCTTTTGTGAGAGATTTTATCTTATCTCTTATTTCTTTTTGCCTATCGCCAGCTAACGTCGACCACTCTAATAAATGCTCGGGTGCGCCATTAACATAAATCTCTTTGTTATTATCCTCGTGCTCGATAAGTGTGGCGTAAAACCTATTTTGTGGGGTAAAAGGAATCGAATCGATTAACCTGCATTCTCTGTTAAATGTCCTTCCGATTTCATTAAAGTGTTCTGAATGTTTTTCCAGCCATTCTTTGGCTGCAACCATTATTGGATCCTCTTGAGATGCAAAATGCTGAAGACAGATATTTTCATTGTCGCCGTACTCTTCGACCACCTCTAGTTTCCCGTAAGTTAACGTTCCTGTTTTGTCGACACAAATTGTGGTTACACCTCCCAAGGTTTCCGCTGATACCAAATTTCTCACCAGTCCTTTCTTTTTCAATATTCTTTGCATCCCAACAGCCAAAACAACAGTTAAAGCAATTAAAAGCCCTTCGGGAATTGATGACACTGCCAATGCAACCGAAGTCTTAAACATCTCGACCAAATCCTTACTTGTAATAAATCCGATAGAAAAAACAAATACAGTAAGAATTATCACCAATAACGTAAGTTGACTGCTAAAAATTTTAAGCTGAATGGTTAGTGGTGTATCTTCGTGGGGTTTTTGAACAGAAACAGCAATTTTACCCATCTCAGTACTGGCAGCGATTGCACTAACCTCCATCAAACCTTCACCGGATGCTACTATCGTTCCCATAAAAACTTCCTTCCCTTCTGTCTTTTCAACAGGCATTGATTCGCCCGTTAATATTGCTTCCTCGATAAATAACCTATTTGCACTTACCAGCTTGCCATCAGCGGGTATTTTATCGCCTAGTTCTAATTCGACAATATCACCAGGTACCACCTCGGTTACATCAATTCTTACTTCCTTACCGTCTCTTATAACATCAGCCGTTGGATGAACTAGGGCCTTTAAAGAGGCTAGAGCTTTACTGGCTTTTTGTTCTTGAAAATAGCCTAAAATCGAATTTACCAAAACAACAAAAAAAATAATTAGCGTATCTGAGTAATCTCCCAGGAAAAACGTCACAATCCCGGCAACCAATAAAACGTAGACAAGCGGATTTCTAAACTGGGAAAAAAATATGCTTAAAGAAGGTGGTGGTGGTTTTTCCGGTAATACATTTTTACCATATTCCTTTTGTCGCTTTTCAGCCTCTTTTGAAGGCAAGCCTGAATAATTCTCGGGCATATTTCATATTAACACGAGTTTCGTTTTTAAACCCAAAACAATATAGCCATGTAACAATTTAACAATGCAACTTTAAGGTGATATTGCTTCACACCTTGGATATTTTTAAGATTTTTGGTGCTTGAAAAGTTTTCAATTTTACTCACTGAATTATCAATCCTACAGATTTTGTCATTTTTATAACAAAATCTTTTTTGACACCCAAGTTGTAGGTCAATAGTTCTTTCGGATCTATCCATTTGTATTTACTATTTTTATAATTCAATTTAACTTCTGATGAGTCTGACCTACATAAAACTGGTATTACATCAACTTCTTTGTTACTCAAAATCATCCTTTGTTTCTTTCCAATATTCGCTATTGTCACATCGAAACCTACTTTAGGTACTACTTCCCTATGAACTGCGGTCTCTGTGGTTTCACCTTTTTCCATTACTCCACCCGGATATCCCCACTTATCCGCAAGAATCCATTTATTTTTACTTCTTTTAACTATGAGGAGTTTATTTTCGGAATTCAAAATAAAGAGTGTAACTATTTTTGGTACTTTTCGCATTTTCGATGTCATTGTAATTTAAAAAGATTCTTTAATTCCCCAACAGTAGTTGCTTCTTCATAACTCTTATCGTCTCTAAATTTAATTAATCTTGGAAACCTTAGGGCTAGGCCGGCTGTGTGGGTCGGGCTTTTGGTAATTTCGTCGGCTGCGATTTCGACTACGATCTCGGGCGTAACCCAATAGTCCGGTTCCAAAAGTTTATTTACTAGATAATTTTTGGGTTTTTCTTTGACTTCCAATCCCTTTAAACGCCTCTTAAGCTCTCTAAATTGCTCATCTGTTAACCCTGTTCCTACTTTAGTAACCGTTTTAACTTCATCGCCGTCTCTTACTCCCACTAGAAATTGTCCCAGACCAAAACCAACCCTTTTACCCCGACCCGCGGAATATCCCATTACAACACAGTCAATGGTATCTGCAAGCTTGGCATACGAGGTTTCTTCCTCTTTCATTTTTACCCAGCGCCAGCCTGTCCTGCCAGCAATGTAACTGCTGTCTGCACGCTTAACAATAATTCCCTCCATTCCTTCCTTTAGTTCTTTGCGCATCAACTCGTTTATTCTTTCAGATCTTTCGGTTACTTCATAATTAACAACCTGCAATACATTACCTTTCTTTATCGTTTTATCTAATTCTTCGCGCCTTTTGATATAAGTCTCATTGATTAAACTCTTCTGATTTTTCAGCATCAGATCAAAAACATAAAATCTAATTTTCATTTTGGCGGCAATTTGTTCAATATCGTGTTTTCGCCTTCGGGTCATGGTCGTCTGAAAATTAGCCAGGGTCTTCCTCTCCTCATCAACTCCGATCGCCTCGGAATCCAAAATTACATCATCTGCGGCAATTTGTTTTTCAATTTCATTCAACTCGGGAAACATCCATGAGGTTTCATTTAGGTTTCTGGTAAAGGCTTTTACTCGCTTTCCGTTATCAAATCCGCTTTTTTTATAGTGAATTTGAATTCTAAGCCCGTCAAATTTTGGCTCAACATATACCCGTTTCATCTTCTCAATCATTTCGGACGGACTTTTGAGCCTTTGAGCAAGCATTGGCATAATTGGAACTCCAATGTGGGGATCTATCTCCTTTGCAGCTTTTTCAATTCCCCTCTCTTTAACCATCCTTGCTAATAGCCCAACGTCGGGACGGATATTGTAAGCGCTTTCCAAATCAGCCTTTTTGCTTTTTCCCCCGGTTTCCATCCAGGATAAAGCATCAAGTATTGTTTTATCGGAAAATCCGAGACGAAGCCGCCCTACCGGAATTCTCGCTACAAACCGTGCAGATAGTGGATCAAGCATTGATAAAACATTCGCTGTTTCGTTTATTTTTCTTTCCTGACTCGCATCACCATGCTCCTGGGCGATAGCTAAAAGTTTTTCATAAATCTCGCTCACGGATATATTTGTCCCCTTTGTTGTTGCTAATTCTTGTGCAACTTCTCCCAAATCGCCTTTTTGTTTATAAAGCCTGGTAACATAATCGACTTCTTTTCCAAAGGCCTTGGCTAATATTCTCATCATCATTCTTTCGGCCAAATTAAAGACAACGCCTTCGTAACTTGGAGCCAGACTTCCCAGAAGCAGATAGACTATTTTATCGATCTCTTCATACCTTGCTTCCTTAAAAAGATCAGCCAAAATTTTTGTAATCTCAATTCTCGAGGAAGTTTTTTCCAGTTTGTCCAAATAAACTGATAGTTTTTCAAATTTCATGACAACCTATTATACCTTTTATACCTTGTATCCCGAAGTTTTTTAAACCTGGTGGGTTAAGTATGTGGAGAAAAAAAGGTAAGAAAAGATAACAACCGCGATAAAAATAAGACCGAAGACGATGCTTATAAGACCACCCGATTCTTCGTGGATTAACTTATTGAGACCGTCACCAACCAGTGTCAAACCAAAAAGAGAAGGTAGTATCAAAATCATATATAAAAACTGTGGGTCGTTAGGCGACATAGTGATTAATTCAAAAATCAAAAATGCAAAGCGCAAAATGAAAAATAAAAATCCAAAATTTACATTTTAAATTACATTTTTATTTTTGGTACTTAATTTTTTTAAATTTATTTATTTATTATATACCTCGACGCTTTAGTTTTTCCTTGCTTTTTGATGATTTTCTTTTCCATAAGATCTGTAACATCTCTTAAAATTGTATCTTCGGAAACCATTGGAAGCGTCCTTCTCAACTCCTGCATTCCGGCCGAATTATTTTCGGAAAGATATTCGACCAGTTTCATTTGTCTTTCGGTTAGTGCAATCTGTTCGCCAATTTTACTTTTTAACTTTGTGTCTATGGAAATTTTCCTGACCTTCTCTTTAATTTTGGATAGCTCTATAGCAACGACTCCGGTAAAATACTCAAGCCAGCTGGTTAAATCCCTCGCAGCGATATTTTTTGATTGTCTATCGACCAAGGCTAGAGCTTCATAGTAAGTGCTCAAATCTCCGTCAAAGTGCTCCTCCAAGGCAAAAAAACGCTTTATGTCATAGCCCTCGCGCATTAAAATCAAATTCGAGAAAGCTCTGATCGTGCGCCCGTTCCCTTCGACAAAGGGATGAATGGCAACCAAAATGTAGTGTGCAATACCAGCTCGGATTATCGGATGAATTTCTTTCGCGATTGTTGCGTTTAACCATTCCAGAAAGTCATCGATAAGATACGGAACTTCAATATAAGGTGGTGGCTGTAAAATCACCTCTCCGCTTCCTTCTTCCTTGATGACAACTTGTGTGTTTCTTAAAACCCCCACTTTTTCATCAGGAACAATTTTGTTAACAGTTTCTTTATGGATGTCGATTAAACCTTGAAGATCGTATCCTCCCCTTTTGTGAACGAGTTCTTCCAAAAGGTTCATGACATTACGATAATTTATTACCTCTTGAATGTCTCTTTCATAAGCTACAACGTTTTCACCTTCCAAAATTTTTCTGGTTTGTTCCAATGAGAGTTCATTCCCTTCAATGTGGGTTCCGTGGTGAACCATCCGAGCTATTGCCTCGGACTGAAATTGTTTTTCGTAGTAAGGAACAAGGGGTGCGTTTTCTATTACTTCTTTGGCTGCCTCGATTTGGCCTATACTCTTCAGAGTTTTATTGGTAATAGTAAACTTCGGAAAATACATCTCAGTTTTAAGTAACAAGTAGCATGTAACAGGTTTTAAATATTATTTTTGCGATTTCATCAAGCTCCAAAGTAACTTGCCGCATTTCTCGCGCAAGATGGATACTTTTTTGTAATCACTATCTGAAATATACTTTCTTTTAAGAGCAAATTTAAGAAGATAATCACTCTCTGCAAGAGATCCTAAAGCAATCCTCAAAAAATTACGAAATTCGTTTTTATTGTATCTAGAATGACCTTCAACTATATTTAGCGGGACTGATAGTGCTGCACGCCTTAATTGTGATATCAAACCATACACTTCATGTTTAGGAAAAGAATCTGTTAACAAATAAACTTCCCGCGCGAATTCATCTGCTACCTGCCAGGCCAATAGTTTCTCGTATCCAACAGGTTTTATTCCAGCTTTTTCCATAACTTTTTACTTGTTACCTGTCACTTGTTACTATCTTACGGAGATTCTGCGGAAAAAACAACCCTTCGGCTTCGCTCAGGGTAGGTCTTTATTATTTAGTAAATTATAAAAGGTTTCTGGAATTTTATTGGTTAAATCATCGGCGTTATAGTTGGTTCCGACTTTTTTATAAAGTTCATCAGCTGCAGCCTTTTCAATATAACTTGCACAGGACGCCGCTAAAAAGGGTTCGTTTTTGGCTAAAAGTGCAACGGTTAATCCGGCCAAAACATCACCCGTACCTCCTTTTGACATCCCCGGATTGCCTCCCCTAACTACAACGCATTCTTCCGGTGAACAAACGACGGTTTCAGGACCCTTTAAAACAAGAATACAATTGTGTTCTTTGGCCTTTTCCAAAACAATTTTTGATTTTTGATTTGAATCTTTAATATTTGATATTTGATTTTTCATTTTGAAAAGCAATTCGAACTCTTTAACGTTGGGGGTGAGAACAGAATCGTTGGGAATCCAACTTTCGTCCATAGTCTGCAAGCTCCCCGCATCAATTACCCAGCGCTTGTCGGGAAACTTCTTTAAAAGTCTTTCCGTTATTCCCCTGGATTGTTTCCCTTCATTGTGGTTTGAAAAATCACGATCGTCCTCGGAAGTACTCTCACTTCCAAAACGCATAAATCCGGGTCCGATAAGTACGGCGTCAGACTTTTCGATATAGGATTCAACATCCTCCCAAGGTGTCCAGATGAACGAAAGTAATTTGGATTTTAACTTTTCTGCGATCATCCCAACGCTTTTCTCGGGTGTTGCAAAAAAGACCATGTCCACAATTCTGGAAGCAGTCGTCAAAGATAAAAGCGGCGCTCCGTGGAAAAGCTTGGATCCTCCGACGATCGTTACCTGCCCATTATCTTCCCCTGAAGATTCTGGATGGGGTTTGTAGAGTTTAATTAAATCAGACTTATCAAAAATTCTAAGTAACATGTAACAGGTAACAAGTTGTCCCTCCAATATCTAAATCTTGTCGCTTGTTACTTGTCACTTATTACTTCTCTCAATATACTATCACTAACCATGGCTACCCTTAAAGAACTTAAGCTCCAGAAAGAGTTGAAAGAGCAAAAAGAGGAAACCAAAGCTCTTCAGTCAAAATTGAAAAACGAGGCCAGTAAATTCAAAAAGCAATTTGCGGAAAGAACTTTAAAGTTGGTTACAAGCGGTTTTGGATTGGTTGCGGCGTTAGCCTGGAACGAATTGATCAAGGAGGTGGTCAATATTTATGTTAAGCCATACTTCGGGGAGGGATCAGGACTCGTTTCTCTTCTGGTTTATGCGATATTGGTAACTGCACTGGCTGTGATGGTCACTTATAACCTAAGCAAATTTGCAGAAAAAGACGACAAAGAATAAAGCTCCATATAATTTCACTTTAGCTTAATTATTTCAATTTTCTCAAATTCTTCAATATAATGAGGATCAGCCGTTGTAATGATCGTCTGTTGGTTTTTGGAAACGTCCAAAACAATCTTTCTGTGTTCGTGATCAAGTTCAGAGAAAATATCGTCCAATAAAAGAGTCGGTTTATCTTCGGATTCGCTCTCGATAAAAGAAAGCTCGGCTATTTTGAGCCACAAGATACCCATCCTCTGTTCCCCCCTACTCCCGTACCTGCTCAGTTCTCTTTCTTTTTGGAATTTGGAATTTGGATTTTGGATTTTGAAGATGAAGTCATCTCTGTGGGGTCCGACCAGTGTAGTTGCGGCAGCAACTTCCTCGTCTTTATACTGCTCCAGCCTGGTCTGACTGATGATACTTTTGTCGTATTCAATATTAAAAACTTGGTTATTTAAAGATGGTCGTTTATTTGCAAAACCAATAAAATCTTCACGCCTTTGGGTTAGATAATTGCCGTTTTTGATAAGAAGTTGGTCCCAAAAAAGAAGCTGGCTTCTCGATAATCCTTCTTCTCTGATCCTGAAAAGTAGTCTGTTTCTTTGTCTTAGGCCTTTCTCATAGGAAAGGGAGGCCCTTCTATACTCTCTGTCAACCTGCGATAGCACTGTGTCCAAAAAATTCCTTCTAAGCGTTGGGGGTCCGGTTACGATACTCATGTCCCAAGGCCCAAAAAGTACCACCTTGAACCTCCCGGCAAAATCAACCAGACGCCGGGCAACTCCATTAACGACCAATTTTTTCCTTGCAATCCTTTCGGTTTTTTTGGGAGATACACCAACTGTAATTTCACCGCGGGTCAAGATTACCTCCAGATTTGTACCGACTCTTTCTTTGTCAGCTTCTACCACCGAACCTTTTACTCGTCCAATTTCCTCTTCGTAGTGAACCATCTCTTCCTCGACTCGAGCGTGGAATGACTTACCGGTAGAAAGAAGAAATATCGCCTCTATAATATTTGTTTTACCTGATGCATTTGGACCAACAATAACAATGATTTTTTCCGAAAACTCCAGAATTTGGGCCTTAAAGTTTCTGAAATTTGAAAGTCTAATTTTATTAATACGCATCCGTTAAAAGTATATAATACACCTTGTGAGAATCTTATTTGTTACAGCTACCTACTTACCTACTGTAAATGGGGTAACCTATCACATAAACTCAACCACCAAGGCTTTAAGAAAAATGGGTCACAAGGTTTTTATTTTAGCCCCCACTTTCCCCGGTTATAAAGATACCGACAAAGATGTTATTCGCTATCCCTCACTTCCCAATCCCTTTGTAAAAAGCTATCCTTTGGGTATCCCTTTAGTACTTTTCGCAAAAATTAAAAAAATAAAACTCGATATAATTCACACTCACCATCCACTAATCATTGGCCAATATGCATCCCAGCTTGCAGATAAACTTAATCTCCCCTTATATTTTACTGCCCACACCCAATACGAGCAGTATCTAAATTACTATTTTCCCCACGGTTATGACTTCACTTCCAGAATAATTATCAAAAATTTAATCAACTTGGGTAAACGCTGCAAAAAGGTCATATGCCCTTCCCAAAAGACAGAAGTTCGTCTAAAAAAATATGGAATCCCTAATACAACGGTTGTGTATAATGGCGTCGAGCGGGAGTTTTTAATAAAACCCAAGAAAAAAAGCTTGAGTCAACCCACTCTGGTTTATACAGGAAGGGTTGAAAAGGAGAAAGATCCTCTATTTCTCTTAAAAGTCACGCAGGATCTAAAGAAGATCCTACCTAATTTCAGGTTCATTATCGTAGGCTCGGGATCTCAACTTGCCGCACTTAATCAAAAGGCGTACAAATCCAGACTTGCAGAAAATATTCTATTTACAGGAGGAGTAAATCGTTACCTTCTACCCGATATTTATAAATCGGCACATTTGTTTATAACAGCATCGAAATCTGAAGTTATGCCGCTTTCCTTACTGGAAGCGCTGGGTTCTGGATTACCCGTAATTGCACTTAAAAACTCGGGGCTGGAAGAAATAATTAAGGACGGAAAAACCGGATTTATATTAAAAGGAAACCCCAAATTAATAGCAGATAAAATCGAATATCTTTTCTCAAATCCTAAAATCCTTTATAAACTTTCCTTGAATGCCTACAAAAGCGCCCAAAACTTCTCAACCAATAAAACCGCCGAAAGACTAATCAACTTGTACTCGGAAAAATGATGTAATCCCCAAACGTACTCCAAGCATGACAAAGACTTCGTCCATATTTAAACCTATTGCTTGTAACCGCTCTTGCACCTAATTCTCCGTTGATTTTCCAAAACTCTGGGATAGTAACTTGTCCGAACTTTTTTGATAAATTAAGTCCGGATAGAATTGTTTTTTGCACTATTATCCTTGCCTTTTTTTGATGACCGACCCTCGTTAGAGCAAGAGCATAAACATATGCAATAAAGGGTGAAACAATATTTTTATGATATGAAGTTATCGACCTGGGATTACCTATATAAGCTTTCGGCCCAAAAGGTGTGTCAAACTTTTTTAGAGAATCAATTAACTTTACTTTTCTTTTTTTCGTAGCCAAACTAAACATAAGACATAATGAATTTCCATCCAAAAAGGCCAGCCCTCTTTGCTCGTTATCAAAATATAAACTTTCTTTCCTGTTCCAAAATCTTTGATTAATTGCCTTTTTATAGTCGCTCAAACTAAAGGGTGATCGAAAACCATGGTCTTCATAAATTTGCAGGCACTTAAATAGTAAAACATTCGTCAAAACATTTTCTCTTGGTCTAAACACTGTCCAGTTGGAATAGAAATTTATCCTTCCCGTTTTATAAATAAGTTTTTTTCCTACATTCTTCAAATAAAAACCAATCACACTAGAAAGTATTTGTCGGAAAAATTTCCTGAATTTCTTGTCTTTTGTTCTTTTAAGATAACCATCCGCAGAAATAATCCACCACATTCCGTAAGTGTCAAAAAAGTAAGACAGAAATCTGTACTTTCCTTTTAGAGAAACACAGGCCGGGAGTTTTCCGCTCTTGTAAATTTTCGAGGTAGTAAGAAGAAGTGAATTGCGCCAATACAAAAGCCCATCTTTAAGGTATTTAGCTGCTGCCGGACCGGAAGTAAAAAGATCCCCCGACCAAACCACTCTATCTCTAATCTCCCCATCAACAATTACTTTTGAATTTTTATTTAAAATAAAATCCCCAACTTTTACTTTCTCTTGATTTAAATTAACAACACACCTTTCTATCGTTGCTTTCCTTGCTTTCTCTATTTCTGACATAAGGGACATAAGTAGGTTCCGCGACCAGAGAGAGAGTATTTTTGAATCTTGACTTTGTGACACTACTCACAAGTTCGTAATTTTTTATTTCAAAGCAAGAGTCTCTACCTACACTTGACCGTCTGAGGTTGAACTGGCCACCGCACTTTCCACTTTTAATATTGGTTCAGTTATATTTCCAACCTCTCCTCTCGAAAACCTATCCAAGAATGCTCCCCATTCTTTCCTCCCACCTTCTCCGGCTCTTATTAAACTATCACCAACAAAAAGATTACTAATCGCACCCAACTTTTTTAAGGCTGGAAGAGCCAGCGATAAACGTTTTTTCCTTTCGGGGTCTATATGTATCTTCGGGTCATTAAGGTGTATCCCGTCAAGAATGAGCCCGTGTGCTTTCCCAAAAATTAGTGCTCTTCTAAACGCAACCGCCGCAGCGTCCCTATAGGTAGTATTTTCAATTCGCCTTAAGATTTTATCAAAAACTTCCGCAATCTTAGGCTTCTTTTCTAAGAGTGAGCCCAGGGTTTTATTAAGATAAGGAAGCTGCATCCTCTCTAGATTCGGCCAAGCGCTATCTGGAGATACCCTAATCCCCTCAAAAAGGCCAATACTTTCCATCATAGGTGCACCACAACCAATCAACTCAATATCCTTATGGGCTTGTTCGCGAATTTTTTCCCTTAGCTCTAAAAAAAACTGACGGTAATACTCAACAGATGTCTTATCCTTGTATTTTAAAGGTCCCATAAAGGGAATTGATATGAAGTCTAACTTAAAACTATCAAACCCCACTTTCGAAAGACGAACCAGTTTTTCTTGTATAAATTCTCTAGCTTCAGGAATTGAAACATCAAGTCCAAAAGCTCTTTGGGCTAAAGGCAGCGCGGCTCCTGTTGGCTGCATCTGGGGATTTGAAACCGTTAACTCTCTTCCTTTCTTATCTTTCATTAACCAATCAGGGTGTTCTCGATGAAATTCAGAATTAGGCATAACCATAAAAGGCGCAACCCAGATTCCAGGTCTGATACCCTCCCTTTTCATTTTTTCCATAAACCCGGTCATATCTGGAAATTTTTGAGGTTTAATGTCCCAGTCACCCGAAAGGTTTTGCCAGCCGTCGTCTATAATAATCGTATCTACACCAACCTCCTTTGCGACTGGAATCTCCCCTTCAACTTCTTTTTGAGTTATCCACTTTCCGTAGGCCGCCCAAGTAAACCAAATCTTTCTGTCTCTCATTGGTTTAACTTCTCCAACTAATTTTTCAAGCTCTTGTGCAAATTTCTCAGTCAAATCAGCGTAATTCCCACGACCCATAAAAACTTTAATCTCTCTCTTTTTAGATTGGGTTACTCCCTCTAGCCTTTTTCTAAGTGTAACAACCATGTCTTCATCAACTTGCTTAAACTTAATGTCTTCAATCGTATCAAGGCTCGGAATAACCCCTACCGCAATATTTTCACTCCCATCGTTCTTTCTAAAGTTAAGCCAGCCGTAACTTGTTCCTTCACCTTTCGGGGTAATACCCCCCATACCGGGTTCTACTACAAAATTGCTCCTTCCTCCTTTGGTTCTTCCAGAAACCGAAGAAATTCCTACTTGTTTGCCTCTTGTTTCTTTTCCAGACCATGTATGCCAGCCAGAAGTTATTACCGTGTAATCTTTTTCACTTACTCCTTTCAACACAAACTCAATTGTAGCAAGTTCGTCACCAGGCTCTGTATCGAATTTGAGTTCGTACGTTACGATCTCTGAAGTTTTATGGGTCATTTCCTCTCCAGATATGCTCCCTATTGAAGTTTCTTTTAATCCTTGGGGTGTTGCTATACCAATTCTATCTGGCAGCTGCCAAGGAAAAGACAATTCTGGAGAAATAATTCTCTGAGCTTCGATTTGACGTAGATTTCGAGATTCTTCTTTACTTTCTTCCATTAGACCAAAGGGTTAATAATAAAAGTTGTTTTTTATTTAATCTTGTCGTCGTAGCCCCTAATCAATACTATTTGCCTTAGTCCATCTCTGCATTCCCTAGAAATATCTAGAAGTGTCCTGTACTCTTCTATATCAATTAATCTCGTGTTTTGATCAGTTTCTTGTTTTTGATAAATTTCCTTGGCTAATTTATCAGTTCTTTTAGCAATACTCATCAATATTTCCTTGTATTGTCTGAGGTTAATTTCCCCGTTTGAGAATCTTTCTGTCGCTTGATTTAATATAGAACTAATATCTTCAATACCTGATGCCTCGACATAATTCAAAAGTACAGAAACGTCTGTCATATATATTAAAATTTTATAACCAACGAGTATAATCTTGCAATAGCGTAGGCTCGAAGGTATCCAAAACAAAGCTGTCGTCCCAGAAAAGAAAAATCAGACATATATCGAGTCTCTTAAGGTTTATAAAAATCTGTTTACACTAAGGCTTAACAACTTATTTGGGAAAGGGTCTTTCCGTCTTTGTGCGTTGAGAAGATCCGACATAGCGGTCTAATGTTAAAACGTCATCTGACAGACGTGCAGAAGTTAACACCCCAGAGAACATTAGAAATAGGTTCCTTTGGAACAGTGGTTTTTTCCTTTTATTGTCAATTTTTAGACCTGGCACTTGGGGTAAAAAGGTAGCTACCACAGGTACGATACTTTTTGTATTCACGCATAACAATTTTTCTCAAATGGAATTGATTTTAACTCAAATATATCTGACATATAGGACAAAAATACGTACCGCGGCCGGAGAGGAAATATTTCTGAATTTTGGCTTTGTGGCATCTTTCGCAAGGCTCACCATCCCGGCCATATGCTAAAGTGTGTTTTTGATACTCCCCCTCGGCCCCATCAGGCGTAACAAAAGCAAGTTCCGACGCACCTCCATATTTCATCCCGGCCTTTAAAACTTTATGGATAGAGTCATATAGATCCTTAACTTCGTTATCGCTCAACTGGCTTGCAGGTGTCTTTGGATTAATTTTGGATAGCCAGAGGGCATCATTAGCATAAATATTACCGACTCCACCAATTTTAGCTTGATCCATCAAAACAACTTTTATCGTTCTCGCGGTCTTAGAAAGAACTTTTTCGAAATATTGGAGAGTTAAATCTTTGAAAGGCTCAGGACCCAACTTACCTATAAAACCGGTTTTCTCTACGTCCTTGGTTTTTATAACTTTTACCCAACCGAACCGTCTTATGTCGTTGTAGTAAAGAAATCCACCCCCATCAAGATCAAAAATAACGTGGGTGTGAGGCCCAGGAACTCCTCCCATCACCTTTTTAGAAAGGGGCGGAACAGTTTTTCGTCCAGAAGACGATCGGCCTTTGACCGACAAATTCGGACCTCGATAAATTAGCTGGCCCGTCAACTTAATATGAATGACCAAAGAATTGCCATTGGAAAGATCGATCGATAACACCTTTGCAAATCTTCTGATTTCCTTAATTTTTGCACCAACGACATCGCTGGTTTTACCTTGAAAAATCTTTTGGTTTCGAACATCAACGGCTTCGATCTTATGGCCAACAACATATTTACTAAGCTGCAATTTAATCGACTCGACTTCGGGTAATTCCGGCATATTACTCTAAGCGGGCAAGACCTTTTTCTTTGCTTTTTTTAAACATTAGTATGAAAGTAACAATTCCAAAACATAAAAAGAGTCCATTTAATAGAAAACTTTTAATAAGTAAGTCTTCAGACATTTTGCCGGTGAATATGATAGTTCTCATGCCTTCAAAGATATAACTTGTCGGAATAAAGGCTGCGACCTTTTGCGCCCAGGAAGGTAGCGTAGAAATCGGATAATAAACGGCCGAAAATGGGGCTAGCAAGAATATTCCGCCCCAAGCTATAGTTTGGATTCGCATACCGAAATTCACTATTAATCCCGAGACAATAAGACCTATCGACCAACCTGTAATCATGAGACTTATAATGAAAGGGATAAGGTAAAATCCCAGGCTGAAGATGTTCGCTTTGTAGAAAATGTAAGCCAAGATTGTGGCGAAGGAAATTGAAAAGAACATTTTAATAAGGCCCAAAATAAACGCACCGACAACCCACTCTCGGACTCTTAAGGGGGATGCAAAAAGGTTGACTATATTTTGATTCCACATTTCCTCTAAAAGATTAACCGAAATTTCATATTGCGCACGCCAAACAACCTGCCAAAGAATTAGGCCAGACAGCAAGACCACTATTATTTGGGGAATACTGCCTGCCTGCTTGGCTATATAAACGCTGGTAAAACCCCAAAGGAAAATATCCATTGCCGGCCAATAAAAGGAGTCTGCCAGTCTATCCCAGCTGTGCTTAAAATTGTATAAATGCCTAAAAATTATACCGTTGACGGCGTTCCAGTTCATGTTATTTCTCCTTTTGAGGCAACTTGCCTTTACTTGAAACTTGTAAGAAAAAGTCCTCCAGAGTCGGTTTATCTATACTAATTTCGCTGTAGTCGATACCTGACTTTGCTAATGTTGAAAGTAATTTTGATATATCTTTTTCTTTCAACTCTACTTTTAAAAAGTTATCCGATATGTTCGCCTTCCACTTATTTTCCACACAAATTCCTTGGGCTTTGGTGATATCTCTATTAATGAGTAAGTCGACTCTTGAAATGTCAATTTTATTTGCCAGACCCAACGGTGTATCTTCAGCGAGGATTTTTCCTTTATTTAAAAATATTACTCTATCACACAATCTCTCTACCTCCGCCATATTATGTGAGGTATAAAGCATTGAAACCTGGAACTCTTTTTGCTCTCGTATCAGAAAGTCACGAACTTTTTTGGCAATATCCGGATCCAAACTTGCAGTTGGTTCATCCAACAAAATTACTTTCGGGTAATTTATAAAAGATTTTGCAAGTACTACCCTCATTATCTGACCTGCCGAGAGCGAGGCGAACGGCCGTTTTTCGAATTCGGAAATATCAAAGGCATCCAAAAGTTTCTTGATTCGCCTTTTGCGATTTTTTACTCCGTAAAGCCTCGCGATAACATCTAAATTCTCATATACTGTCAGTCTCCAGGGAAGCCTTATGTAACTCGAACAAAAGTTAACTTTTTGTAAGATTTCTTCCCTGTGATCTTTAAAACTTTTTCCGAAATACCAAGCATCCCCCGATGTGGGAGTCAAAGTACCCAAAAGCATTTGAATAGTTGTAGTCTTTCCGGCGCCATTGGGTCCCAAAAGTCCAACAATCTCACCCTCGTTAATATGGAAGGAAATATTTTTGACGGCTTTTGTCTTGCCAAAGCTTTTGCTTAAATTGTTGACTTCCAGAACTTTCTCGAGCATAAAATTTGTGCACTCCTCCGATGAAATCGGAGTTTGCCTGAGACTATTTTATTCCTTAAGAGCCTAATAAGAAAATAGGAAGTATTAGCTTCGGATGTGCAAAATTTAGCAAGGCAATTATATAATTAGATACCATGAATGAATTTTTGCAGCCAGACGAACGAAAACCTTTAAAATCACGGGTGCAAGGGGGTTAGCCGAAAGACTTGGGTTTATTTATGATCCTGAAACAAGTTGGGGTACATTGAGAAAATTCATCAAACCAGAAGGAGAAGGAGAAATAGTTTTTATAGCTGATACTGTGTACTATAACCCGCCAGAGGGCGAAAAAAAATATCAGAATGAAAGATATACTTTCGCGGCAAGACTTAATAAAAGTGAAGAATGGCAACAACCATTACCCGAAATTCTGGTTTCAGAACTCCTGAACGACGTTGGTGCAGCAAGAAACGACCGCGGAGATTTTATAAAGAGCGCTCTCAGAGAGGGCGGATATGACCAAATCTTTGAAAGATTACAAGAAGAGCTTGGTCCTGAAGGTAATTGGACTCATGCGGTGTTGTCAACTCTTAAAGATCTACAAGAAGAGTATGAGGAAGGGCAGAAGTTTATTGAGCAAGACCTGCAACCAAGGATAAAAGAAAGTTTCCCAGGATACCAAATAGACGATAGATATAAGACGTCAAAAACTCTGTATATCCACCGCAGAGACGACCCCAAAAAGGTAACCGAAGAAGTGATCGAATTTACAATTAGAAGTAATAGCGTGAATATCAAAGTCGGAAGGTCAAAGATAAACGAAGATGGCAACGTAGATGCAGCTTACTTTGATAGTTCTGCTAGGGTCACACACATAACTCCCCCCGACTCTGACAGAATGAATTGGCACTTTGATGAAATTGGGCAGGTATTTGAGAGACTATCTCATTGAACTCTAGCTTTTACAAACTCTTTTATTTCGTCTTCAAACCGTTCTTTTGAAAATTTCCTAGCGTTTTCTTGAAGTTTCTTTTTGTCCCACTTTATCCTGTTAAACTGTTTTATTGCGGCAATGACAGACTCTACACTTGGTTCATCGAAAAAAATTCCTGTTTTGCCATCAATTATGGTTTCCAAAACACCCCCTGATTTATAGGCAATAACGGGAGTCCCACCAGCATTAACTTCCAAATTGAGCATGCCGAAATCTTCCTGTAAGGAAGGAGAAATATAGGCTTTTGCATTCTTGATAAGACTCCATTTTTTCTCCTGGGAGACTTCACCTAAAAACTCAACTGTCGGACCAGCTAAACTTTTTAATTCTTTACCGTAGCCAGCAAATTCACGGCCAAAGACTTTCAAGGGTAAATTAAGTCTTGTACAGGCTTCGACTGCCAAGTCAAATCTCTTAGCCCTAGCTAATCTTCCTCCGGTCAAATAATATTTTCTGTCCTTTATTGGAGTACTTTTGAGAATTTTTGGAATATCAATCGGCGGATGAATTACAGTTGCATCTCTTCTATAGAATTTATTTATTCTTGCAACAATTTCTTTTGAGTTTGCAATAAAATAATCAGGTTTTTGGGAATCGATAAAATTATAAAGTCTTATAAAGTGTATCGGAATTTGCCCCAAAATTAATAAAAATCTTCTCAGTGAATTTGTCGTCCACTTATTGGCTGTGGCATAACCGTATAAGTATCTTGGGGGTGTATGGCAATAGCAGATATGAAGTGATTTTTTACTCTTTTTGAATGAATTTACCCCTGTATACGTACCAGCAGCCGAAACAATAATTAGGTCATAATCCGATAAATCCATCATTTTAAAAACCAATGGATCAATCAACCGAAACATACTAATAAGCTTTCCCTTTAGGGGTACGTATTGTAGAATTGAAGGTTTAATATTCCAGTTTTTAAATCTCTCCCTGTGGGGTCCCAGAAATTTCGGCAGATAAACCAATGTATAAACGTCTGCGTTCGGCCAAATTTCGTGGAGAGCTTCCAAAACCCTCTCGGCACCCCCATACTCTTTTATGTAGTCATGGACCAATGCTACTTTCATTTTGGTAGATAGCAAATAGTAGATAGCAAATAGTAGATTGCAAATAGCAATTATAGGACTAAGTCTTATTTTTTAATACTTTTTATTAATCCTGTAATTAATCTACCTACTTTGTCAGTTTGTTCCCATACAAAGTCAAAGTCTTTTCTGTTCAAATAACCAACATCTCTGGCTATCATAAGTTGATTGCAAACTTCAACCAATGAAGCTCTGGCCATCGAATAAAACTGAATTTTTTCTTTATAATATCTTCTACCAAACCCCTCAGCCAGATTATTAGTAACAGATATTACAGCTCGGAGTATTTGAGTAGTAAGGATGAAGTTTTCTTCTTTTGGGAAAGTCTTGACAACTCCGTAGATCATAAGGACTAATTGGTGCCCTTCTTGCCATGCTTTAAGATCTGTAAATCTTTCGATTTTAGCCACTAAGACAGTTTATCTTTTTTCCCATCTTCTATCTACTATTTGCTATCTACTAACTCGGTCTAACTTGTACCAGCTGAAAGTAGTTTCCATCAATATCCTGAAAAGTTGCAACCCAACCGTACCCTTCTACATGGTAAGTATCGGCAATAACCTTAACCTTATTCTTTTTAAGCTTGGCAACTTCTTTCTTTATATCATCAACTTCGAAGTTAACGAGGTATCTTTCCGGATTCTTATTCTTTCCTTTCACTTTTGAGTGGTCAATTATCGCAAAATCGCCACCTTTTTTATATTCGTACATATATACATTAGCCTCATCTTTTCCCTCACCCATTACAAATTCACCAGTTGGTTTTAAGCCAACTTTTTCTTTGTAAAATTTAGCAAGTTTTTCTGCGTTTTCGCTAAAAAGTGTAACTGCATCAATACCTTTTATCATTTTTATCACCTCCTCTCGAGCACATTTTATTCTAAATCTAAAATAGTGCGAAGACCCGCCGACCAATCTTAGCGCGAGACGTGAACGAATAGTCCTGAAAAGCCGGGTGCGAAGATACGGCGGGCATGTATTATATTAACTTCATCTGATTTTCGCTTACAATCATTTTCCCAACTTCTTTTACCCTGTTTGTTAAAGTTTTAAAGCCAAATTGGGTAAAAAGGTCTAAAACTTGTTTGCTATCGACACTCCATTTATTCATTTTTTCAAAATCTGCTTCTATCGGAATGTCTCTGACTATTTCTGCAAGTTTCAGAGACATTTCTCCCCCGCTTTTGCCGCTCTCTAGTCTTTCTTTTGTTTGTTTTGGAAGTGAATTTAAGTTTCTGTAAATTGCTTCAAAACTACCATATTCTTCTATGAGCTTCATCGCTGTCTTCGGTCCAATTCCAGAAACACCTTTGTAGTTATCCGACTGATCCCCAACGAGAGCCTTGTAATCAGGGATTTGGGATGGTTTAACTCCCATTTTTTCAACTACTTCTTCAATACCAAATACTTTTCCCTCGCTTAATCCTTTTACTGGAAGATAGACTTTGACGTTACCGTTAACGAGTTGGAGAATATCGCGGTCGCCCGTAACTATAATCACATTTTGAATTCCTGAACTTAAAACTTTATTGGAAAGTGTACCGATAATGTCGTCGGCTTCATAACCGGCTAGCTCGTAAACCGGAATCCCAAAGGCATTAAGTGTGGCTTTTGCTTTTTCGAATTGGCTCGAGAGATTATCCTCCATCGGAGGCCGTTGAGCCTGATAGCCTGCAAACTCTTTCTGTCTGAACGTTGGCTCTTTCCGATCAAAGGCAACTGCTATATGGGTGGGTTTAAGCTCCTGTATTATTCTAAGAAGCATGCTGACGAGCCCATATACGGCGTTAATCGGCTCTCCTCTCTTTGTAGTTAGAGGTGGCAAAGCGTGATAGGCACGATGAAGTATTGCGTTACCATCGATGAGGACTAGTTTGGACATGAGGTTATTTTACTAAATTTGTAGCGTGAAGTATGTAGAGTGTAGAACGGGAAGTCAGCTGCATACTTCTTGTTACAAGCTACTTGCTACCATTGTTTTTCTTCCCAACTATTTTCTCAAACTCATCTCTGTCTAGCGTTTCTTTTTCTAAAAGCCGATCAACTATTTTTTCAAGTATTTTTTTCTTTTCCTTAACTATCTCTAGAGCTTCCTTATAACAATTTTCAATGATTAGACCAATCTCTTTATCTACCTTCTCCTGAGTATTTGAGGATATCTGTGCCGGTTCATACCATTGTGCTTTACCCATTTCGTCAACGTCGTATTGTGGTCCCAAGTTAACCGGCCCGAGCGAACTCATCCCAAAGTCAACCACCATTGCGCGCGCCAAGCGAGTCGCCATTTCAATATCATTTGAAGCACCTGAAGTCATCTCGTCAAATACTATTTTTTCGGCAGCGCGCCCACCCAGCATTGCCGTAACTTGCTGAAGCATCCTAGTTCTGGTTTCATGGGTCCTATCAGCAGCAGGAGGAATAAGTGTGTGCCCGAGACTCATACCTCTGGCAACAATTGAAATTCTATGAACAGGATCCATCATTGGCAAGGAGTGTGTAACTACTGCATGTCCGGCTTCGTGATAGGCTGTAAGTTTCTTGTCCTCTTTGCTCTGAAGTTTTCTTTTGGCGGGACCGAGCTTAACTTTTGTTGCCGCCTCTTCTACGTCACTCATATTAATTTCTGATTTATCCTGCCTTGCGGCATAAATTGCAGCTTCATTTAGCATGTTTTCAATGTCAGCCCCTGAAAATCCGACCGTCCTATCCGCAACTCTCTCCCAATCGATGCCTTTGCCAAATTTCTTACCCCTCGCGTGAATTTTTAATATCGCAATCCTGCCTTCCTTGTCCGGCATGTCTAAAAGAACTCTTCTGTCAAAGCGCCCGGGTCTTAAAAGCGCGGGGTCGAGCAGATCTCCTCTATTGGTTGCAGCAATAACCACCACATTATCGTTCGGAGTAAACCCATCCATCTCAACCAAAATCTGATTTAGAGTTTGTTCTCTTTCGTCGTGTCCTCCGACAAAACCACGTCCTCTTTGCCTCCCTATCGCATCTATCTCGTCAATAAAAATAATTGAGGGCGCTGAAGTTTTTGCGTTTTGAAAAAGATCCCTGACTCTTGAAGCCCCGACTCCAACCAACATTTCCATAAACTCACTTCCTGCCATTGAAAAAAAGGGTACACCGGCTTGCCCAGCAACAGCCCGCGCAAGAAGCGTTTTCCCGACTCCGGCGGGGCCGAAAAGGATGACTCCTTTGGGTGTTCTTGCTCCAATTTTTCTGTATTTTGCCGGATTTTTCAAAAAATCAACAATTTCCTCCAACTCTTTTTTGGCATCATCAACCCCGGCAACATCATTGAAAGTAACGTCCTGCTTACCCTTGGCAAAAAGCCTGGCACGGGACCGACCAAATGAAAAAATGTCCTGCGCGCCCTTTGTTTGAGCACGGAGAATAAAAAAGAAAAATAAAGCCATAAGAGCCAGAGGTAAGACCACGCTTGCGACCTCTCCAATAACCCGTGTAAGTGATTGGTCAACAACTGTATACTTAACGTCTGTAGGATTAACTCCGGATTTATCCAGAAGATCTGCAAAGCTCTCGCCCGATTCTTTAGTGGCTAATTTCGTGGATCCGTCCTTATAATTTAAAATCAGCTTCTCGTCTTGGATCATAATTTCCTCAACCCTACCTTCTTTAACATCAAGAAGTGCTTGGGAAGTATCCACCTTACTTTCGGTTGACTGGATTTGAAGCAAAGACACTAAGAAGGGCAAAAAAAAGATTACCAAAAAGAAGGCAATTAATACCTTCCAAAGATTTATTTTAAGGCGAAATTCAAAACGATTCTTGGATTTTTGAGGTTTCTTTTGTGATAATTTCTTTAAACTTTTAATAGGATCCATAGCTTAAAATTATTTGACGAAGCTAGAAACCGTTTCAAAACCTCGCCTGGTCGGCTTCGGTCTTGAAGCTTTGCGGTTTGTAGCATCTGAGTGAATAACCCGAGTTAGACTCGGTCAAAACATTTGCTCGTCCCGATGTTCGTCGGGACTCGCTGATTTTGAAATCAGCTGTAAGTCTAGCAGATAGATGCGTCGGTTGCCAGCTCAAATAATCCTTGTGCCGGGCTCAAGCTTCTCATCCGGAATTAAAAGAGCTGCTTTTTCTTCCCCGTCTACGGAAGGCGCCGCTGCTACGAGCATTCCTTGGGATTCCTCCCCGAACATACGTCTTGGTTCAAGATTTACTATATAGGGTAAAAGTTTTCCGACTAAATCGGAAGGTGAATACCATTTTTTAATTCCCGAAAAAATAACCCTCGTACCCAACTCTCCGAAGTCAACCACGCAGCGAATTAGTTTCTCGCTCCCCACCACTTCCGAAGCCTCTAAAACTTTTCCTATTCTTATATCGAGTTTTTTAAAGTCATCGATGGTTATCATAGATAAATAATTAAATTAACCCCATTTTTTCCTTAACTTCTTTTACGGTTTTACTTGCTACAGCTCTAGCTCTCTCGGTTCCGTCTTTAAGTGCATTATCTATATAGGCCCTATCTTTTTCTAATTCTCGTCTCTTCTTCTGGATAGGTTCTAAGTCTTTAAATATTGCTTCTGCTAATTCGTTTTTCAGATCCTGATACTTTATGCCCGATCGCTTATACTCTTTCTCATATTTTGTCCTTTTTTCTAATCCCTGAAATAGCTCCACTATTGTTAATAAAGTATAAACTCCACCGCCTTCGGGTATTTTATTACCCTTGCCGGAATCTGTTGGTACCTTTGCTAAGCGTTCTTTTATCGTTTCTAAATTATCCGTTAAGTTGATATAACTCCCCTCTACGGATTTGCTCATCTTCCCTTCCCCAGTTAAGGAAGGTATGTATCTACTTTTTGTCTCAAGGCTCCTAGGTTCCGGGAAACCCAAGCCGTAGAGCAAATTCATCTTTCTTGCAATTTCTCTGGTTACCTCCATGTGCGGCTCTTGGTCCATTCCAACCGGTACCATGCTTGCTTTGTATATCAAAATATCAGCCGCCATTAAAATAGGGTAGTTAAGAAGAGCCATGGTCACATTCTCAGGATACTGTTTTACTTTCTCCTTATAAGTTGGAAGGTGTTGCATTCTTGCCACAGTTACAACGGTTGAAAAATAATAAGCCAATTGAACGTGTAAGTCCGCTAGACTAGATTGAAGAAATAAGGCAGATTTTTTGGGATCAAGGCCGCAAGATAAATAGTCAAGGATAACTTCTCTGGATTCAAGCATGATTTTTTTAGGATCAAATGGAGTCGTCATTCCGTGTAAATCTGCAACCATATAAAAAGTCTCATAGTTGGGATCTTCTTGCAATGCAAGCATCCCTTTAGCTGTGCCAAGGTAATTACCCAAGTGAAGATGGCCTGTAGGCCGCATTCCCTGCAAAACTCTCTTTTTTACCATATCAATAGTTTACCAAATTAATCTTTGAAACTTAATCGCCTTGTTTAAATCTTTCCTCAACGGCTTTTATTTCACTCATTATCCTGTCGGCTAAATCCTGGGGAGTTTCACCAAGATCAGGTACGATAAAAATTTTATCTTTAATATCTGACGGGTGCTTTCTTAAAGCTTCTTCAACTCCGCGCGGAGAACTTTTGACTTGGATTTTATACCTTTTTGAACCCGAAAAGGGGTAAAAATCAATCCGCTTTTTTCTATCCAAGTCATCGGAGACGTCATAACCATCTAATTTACCTTCATTAACTAGGTAATCGAGTGCGTTTTTAACCATATCTTCTCTTGTCCTGCCACGCACCAAAGCTATCTCGTAAAATAGTCTTTTCAGACTCGAAAATCTTTCCGGAGTCATGGATTAGGGAGATTTTAACTCAAGTTAAAGATAAAGTGAACATTATGGGGCACGTTTAATAAAATAAGTGCCAGCGACTGGGATCGAACCAGTGACCTTAGACTTATGAAATCTCTGCTCTACCGCTGAGCTACGCTGGCTCGTGTTGCGGGGCCGGGAGTCGGACCCGGCCTGGAAGATTATGAGCCTTCCGTGCAGCCGTACACTACCCCGCATATAAACGTTCAGGTTGAATTATATCATATTAAAGCTATCAGACTGCGTAAATAAAAAACCCCCAGAATTAAGTTTATGCATATATGTAGCTTGCATATACCCAATGCTGGGGGTGGTCAAATTCAAGAAATTTTTTAGAGTGTAAGTTGGTAATTGCGAATACGTCGCAAATAATCGATGAGCTTTTCGCGACCATGGGCATGGACGTAGTCTCTCTCAAGAGTCGTCGACTCACCTTTAAAGAGGTGGGTTAAATCACGCTCGGGACCAACCCCCTTGCCGGCCCATTCAAGATTAATAACGCGTTTCCGCCAACCGACTTTGAAGTTACCTACTTCCGTCCGAACCAAAAACCATGGTCCGCAACAAGTAGGATCCCCGCAATATTCGTTGGGAATAGCGTTTAAAACAACCTGTTTGTAACCAGATTTGGTGAAAATTTCTTCGAAGTAGTTTGTCTCAAGTTTTCTGAGCCGATTTTCCTGGCAAAGTGGATGCCGATAGGTCCAGACATTGAAATACCCAGAATCGCCTGGCTGGACCAGATATGTGTCCTTATTAGCCTTGTAGACCCAACCGCGCTCCCCTTCATCGCGCACAACAACATCCTCGAAAACAGGGTGGTTGGCATGTCCAACATAAGCTGGGTTCTGGATCATCAATTCCGGTTGAAGAAACACTGTCGCAGAAAGTTCTGCGCCTATAAGCTTCTCAACTTCACGAAGTGATTTACCAGCAAACCGCTCAAGCGGAATGTCTTCATAGGTTCGGTTTACAACAGCTGTATGTGCATCCTGAATCATCCAGGGCTCGAGACAGAGGTCGCAAACCATCCCATCTGGAGGAAGTTCCCAAGCCATTGAAGCAGACCAATTAGTCGGTAGTCCTGTTACAACGCAAAATTCGTTATACCCTGCTGGTGTCAGAACAAGCATAAAAGCAAGGTCTGGACGACCTTTTGGCCACTGGAGCTTTCCCCAGTTACCGCAAGAGTCTGTATACCAGGATCCCTCAATAATGTAGTCATTGAGCCTTTCGCCCCGATCGTAGTGAGCCTCATGACGTGCATGAGCAACTTCGTTTAGGCCTTTCAAACCTCCTTCCACAATAGTTTTCATAATCTTTCCTGGATCGTCATACCAAGGCGTATCCACTTCGACCTTCCTTTCTTCTTTTTAAGAATCTTAGTTCTCTTTCAGGACATCCATCGCCTCTTTACAACAGTCTCTGTGAACCCAGAAGTGGGTATTCCCTAGATAAACTCTGATACCATGATCGCTGCAACATGGTTTACCACAATGATCGCACTTCTTTTGGGTCTTTTTGCCACACTCGCTGCATTTCTCTGCCATACTTTTTCCCTTTCTTTTTCCTGAATTTGTTAAGGTGCTCGATCCTTGGCTAAAGTTTAGTATGCCGCAAAAATTGGCTTACTTTTCTTAAACCAAGAAATCTGCCCAAAGGCAGATTTAAGCTATAAACATTTCCTATTTTTACTTAGGAATAGGCAATGAAGGTATTATATTACAAATCAAATACTTTCATCCACTTTTTCCAATTAGGATCGGGAAGAGTCTCTTCTTCTTTCTTTTCTTCCGGTGCAAGTTTCCTTAAGACATCATCCTCGGGCAGGATAACAACAATTTCTCCTTCTTTGGCATACCCTAATTTATCCCTCAATTGTTTTTCTATATAAATATCATCCCTTGCCTCTCTTAATCTCGCCTCAAGTACCTTATTCTCATCAACAACTTTATTTAGCATTTCCTCTTTCTCCTTAACCTGTAAATTCGCTTGCCTGACTTTTTCTATGCTTTTTGTCAGAGATATCATTAGCAAAATAGCCGGAAAGATTATTAATAGAGATTTGAGCCTTATGAATTTGTGCAGAACTTTTACCAAAAGATTTCGCATTTAAATTATCTCAATAACGTATCAAAATATACCTATGTATAACAAAAGTGTTGACCTTTTTTAAAAAACTATGTTATCATATCATCATTAGCCTTAAGAAGTAGAGTCTTCTACCTCTGAAAAACAGGTTTAAATTTTTATATCGTATAATTCAAGCATACATTATGACACAAGAAGTTCTGAAAGACTTACTGCCTAAATTTATCGGACATTTAGAAACAAAGGGTCGATCACCATCAACAATTCTTGCTTATCGAGCCGATCTCGAACAACTGTTGGAGTTTTTGGTTAAAAGAAACAAGGCAACAGCTGATCAAATCTTACAGGAGGATATTGAAGCTTTTCGCGACACCCTGCTCAGCCAAAAATACACGGCTAAATCAGTTTCCAGGAAGCTAAATGCCGTAAAAACATTCTTCCGCTATCTTATAACCGAGAAAATACTCTCATCTAATCCGTCGGAAGACGTCGCTCATCCCAAAATTACTGCTGCCATGCCGAAATTCCTCTCTCCCATGGAATACAGGGCACTTCGTGACGTTGTCCGGGACGATTTAAGAATTGCTGCGGTAATTGAACTCATCTTACAAACAGGATTACGAATCTCCGAAGTGGCGAATCTGAAGCAAGAGGATCTGAAAGACACAGAGGTCAAGATTCAGTCTTACGCAACACAACCCGAACGCACAATTCCACTTAATAAACCCGCCAAAGAAGCCCTCGATGAATACCTAAAGCTCAGACCTGAAACAGATTCTCCTTACATTTTTGTAAGTAAAAACGGAAAGCCCTTGGCAGTAAGGAATATTCGTGCGGCAATCGACCGCTATATGCATAAATCTGAAATTTCCGCTTATTCTGTAAACGATTTAAGAACCACCTTTATTGTTGAAAATCTTAAAAGCGGAATTGATCTGGTACTTCTATCTCAGGTTGTCGGACATAAAAGACTTTCGACAACCGAACGGTATTTGGAACTCGCCGAAGTCAAAGAACCTGGCAAAAAACAGATTCTTGCAGAGCTTTAAAAACTCTTTTTACTTTCCAAAAAGGACTTCTCCACCTCATTTAATTGTCTTTTCCTAATAACTAACTTCTCATCATCGTTTATTATTTTCTTGGCTAACTCTAAATATTTTTGAGCTTCCTTAGGTTCGTCTACTCTTAAAAGCCGGGCAAGCCTCAAATGACACCCAGATTCCCAAACATGAATAAGAAAGTTAGGAACTTTTTTAGCGCCCTTTCTTATCTCATTTAATCCCTCAAGCATAACTTCTTTACCTTGTTTCTTTTTGCCATTGCGGTAAACTGCTTCTCCCAAATGATAGCGAAAGTCCCCTTTCTCAGCCAAACTCCCTTCGTAAACTTCTAAAGCCTTTTTATAGTTTTTTATAGCATCCTGATAATTTTCAAAAAGCATACTCACTTCTCCCAATCTAAAATATGACGTTGAGTACTTATTTTTTAAATCTTTTTCTTTTGTGATTTCAAGCATTGTTTCAGCATCCTTCCTGGCCAAAATTGCGAATACCCTGTCCTGCGTCAACAAAAAGAAACGTTTCCAGGTTAGGGTTCTGTCCTTTAAAGCATCTACTATCCCCTCATAATTATTCTCTCTCTGATAACCGATAATGGCGTGGTCTAAGTATTGTAACGCACCTAGGTGATTATCTTTTTCTCTGGCGTTACTGCCCAGTAAGTGAAGTTTTTTGGGTGTAAGTTTTGATATGTCTAGGAGTTTCTTCATTTAAGATTGAAAGTAAAGTGGATGCGCCTGGGCTCGAACCAGGAACCCCCAACTTATAAGGTTGGTGCTCTAACCATTGAGCTACGCATCCAAAGTGGATTTATTATATCAGAACATGAAGCTAAAATACTAAGATTGAAAGCTGAACTAATTCTTTTTTGAAGCTCCACGGCCAAAGGCATTGTCCATTTTTTCCCAATCCCGCTGCTTTCTTATCTTTAAATTCTTTTTCCAAATAGCATCAAGAGCTGACACATCAACTCCTTTTTTCTTAGCAAATGCTAAAAGTCCGAGCATGTCTTTTGGAAAACAAGCTCCTCCGAACCCAAAATCCCCATCTGGACCTGGTGTTTTCAGATGTGTACCAATCCGGTGGTCAGCTTCAACCATTTGTCTAACTTGGTCGTATCTGGCTCCGATTTTTTTGGCTAAAAAATAAAATTCGTTAGCTAGAAGGACTTTGGAAGCTAAAACCAAATTGCTCATATATTTTGCAAGCTCTGCGGATGTGAAATCAGTAATAAAATATTTCCGACCACCCGGTAAAATACTCTTATAAAGCTTTTTTATTCGTTCACCTACCCTCTTATCATTTACTCCAATTATCGTCCTTGAGGGATTTAAAAAGTCTTCGTTGGCATGCTCCTGGGTTAGAAATTCAGGATTCATTGCAAAGTGTACTCTTGGAAATTTTTTTGAAAAACTCAGAGTAGTTCCCGGCAAAACGGTAGATTTAATAATTACTACCTTATTTGAATGTTCCAGTCCTTTGGCAATTTTGTGGACAACCTCTTTTACAACACTCATATCCATGCCCGAATAGTCACGCAGCATCGGAGTCGGAAGACAAACAAAAATGAACTCGGAACTATTTAATACTTCCTCGAAGGTATAAGGGCTTTTTTTGTATTTATCGTACCAATAAACCTTGTTTTTTTTATTCTTCAAAAATCCTTTACCGGTAGCTGCCCCGACATAACCCCAGCCAATGACTCCGATTTTTGCCATAATCCTTATGGAGTTTATTACAACTAGTTTCAAAAAACCAGGTGCTACAAAAATTGCAAGATTTTTCTACAATTGGCTTTTGCCAAGTGCCAAGAAATCGCAAGATTTCTTATGACATCCTCCCCGCTTTGAAGGGCGGGGTTTTATCGAATGCTGCTATAACTTGGCACGTCTTGCAATTTCCGAATCAACCAATCTCACATCGCGCCCGTACTTTAGCCTGCTCATTTCTTTAATTATCTCTGCAACTTTGGGATTCATTGTCTCCCTTTGCTTATTCATGTCTTTGAGTAAACTCATGGAAAAAGGAGGAACAGGCTCATTATTCACTATCGTTTTTACGTAAGCGTGGTATCTTTCGATATTTAGCAAATCCTCTTCGTTAAAAACGGGGGTGTACTCGCGGGCTAAATAATTAGCATCCGTTACACCAACCCTGAATGCAATTTTCGTTCCGACGTTTCCGAATACCGCATTTTTTACTTCTTCGTCAACCTGTCCAATGAATTGATTGGCAACACAAAGGGCTAAATGAAATTTTCTTGCTTCGGAAAGTATTTGTGCAAAATCCGGTGTAGCAAAATTTTGAAACTCGTCAACATATAGGTAAAAATCCCGACGCTGGGGCTCGGAAGTATCGGCTCTACTCATTGCCGCCATTAGGATTCTGGGAACCAAGATCAATCCGAGGAAACTAGAGTTCTCCTCACCCAGCTCCCCTTTTGAAAGATTGACAAAAAGAATTTTGCCGTTATCCATTACTTCTCGGAACGAGAATGAAGATTTAGATTGACCAATTATGTTTCTGATCATTTTGTTGGTGACGAATCTTCCGAATTTTGAGGTTATATAATCCAGTACTTCTGATTTGTGGAAGTCGGAAGTTTGAGCGATTTGGTCCGTCCAAAATCGTCTGACAATAGGATCCGTAACTTTGGGAAGTAATTCCTGAACAAATTTCGAGTCTGTCAATATTCTCATCACCTCAACAAAAGTGCTGCCCTCATCGCTCATAGCGGTCAGCATGGCGTTTCTTACTGAATGCTCAAACCTAGGACCTACAATTCCGGTTTTATAGGGATCAAAAAGCTTGTACATCATGTTAATAACAGCCGTGGCTGCGAAATGTTTTTGGTCCTCTGTATTTGCTTCGAGTAAGTTAAGTCCCATAGGACGTTCTGTATCCGAAGGCCTGAAATAAATAACATCCTCGGCACGCTCCGGAGGGATCATCTGAAGTAAATCCTCGACCGCATCGCCGTGAGGATCCATAAAGCAAACACCCTGACCGGCTTTAATATCCTGAAGGATCATATCTTTCAAAAGTTCTGACTTTCCTGTTCCTGTCGCCCCGATAATATAGACGTGGCGCATTCTATCGGGTTCTGAAATATGAACCAGTTTTTCCATACCTCTGTATTGACTTTTTCCAAGATAAAGGCCTTCGGTCGGAACCTCAGCCGGCGCCGGAGCACGTTTTGAATAAAGCCAATATATGTGTGGGGTAGTGATTAACTTATTGGGGAAATGAAATATCGTTGCCAATTCTTCAGAATTAAGAATTGTTGCACGGTTTCCCAGAAAATGAAACATGGGGTGGTATCTGTATAGGAAATCCTCCACAAAAGTTCCCTTCCTTCTTATTTTTCTGGCTCCAAGCGAGTTCATATCCCCCGCAAACGATTCGAAAGCACTCACAATATTGGTTAGGTGCGCATTAGCGGAAGACTCATTTTCGGATACACAGACAATTCGAATGCTTGTCTCAAAACCGGGTTTGGAAACTTTATTTTCAATCGCCTCTAAAGTTTTGGCGGGAATCGAGAATTTTGCTTTTTCCGGATCGGATTCCTGCTTTTTAATTTGCGAAATATAATTACTCCCGGTCTTTTGCCACTCGCTATCGGAAGGTGAAATAAGTATCTGAATTGCTGCCCCTTCGTCTTTCCCCATCTTTGCCAGAGCTGAAGTTATAGTTGCAAGCGGGTCGGTTGGTAAATCCTTAAACGTCTTTAGCGGATAATAATTTTCTTTCTTCAATTGGAGCGATTTATAGGCCACTTTATAGCCTTCTGTAAAAATATTGTATTCGGGCACTTCGATAATTTCTGCATCCGAGTATGAGCCGTGTATTTGCTTTTCTATCAGATCTTGAAAAGCTTTCGGTACCCAAACATAAAAACGGATATCTTCTTGACGGGCCACCAATTCGAAAGAAATTGCCGGTTGGGTGGATGTGTATTTTTGCTGCCAACCTCCTTTTTTAATTGAGTAAAGACTAGCAAAAAGTTGTTCCATGGCATCAATTTTTATTTCATTACCTTTTGTAACGGCAACCTGCAATAAAACGGAGTCAATTGATCTTTCCTCACGACCCCTAAATCTATAGATTGTGAAACCTATGACCGCACCGGCAATAATAAGGAGAAAAAATAAACCGAAAAAAAGAAGGGTTAGAAATACATAAGTAAAATCTATTGATCCTACACTAAACATATTAGGTAGCTCCTCCCCCCTGTGCGAGTACCCTCCAGCCAAAATGAAATGCCTTTTTAATTATCCTTAACCAAAATGTTGCAAGCCAGGTAAGTGAGTCCGAAGGAGAACCTTTTGACCAGTCGGTCAGCTGAGTTGGACTAGCGGGAATGGTAATTGTTATTGTCTGGGTGGACGGAGACTGCATTAAGGGTTTCCCAGTCTTATCGTCCGTGACCTGAGCGGTAATTTGCGTGGGAACTGGCGTTACACCAGCTTCCTGTAAAGAGGGTGTTGTCTCGGGGGTTTCGGGAATCTCCTTAACCACACTCTCCGTAACGGGTGGTCTTTGGCCTTCCGATGGTCTTTCTGGATTTGTAGCCATATATCAAAATAATTGTAACACCAATCCCGATTAATCTTAAAGTGAATTAAGGCGTAAATAGTACGCGAGGCTATTTTTTGTTATCCCTTGTTACTTTAATCTTTTTTCCGATCCAAATTTCTTCTTTAACCCCTTCCTTAAAACTTTGTTGCCTTGCTAGCATAAACAAAAAATCCGAGAGTCGGTTTACATAAACAAGTATTTGCGGTTTAATACGATTTTTCTCGTCCAACCTGACGATAACCCGTTCCATTCTTCTTGCTACCGAGCGAGCATAATGAAGATGGGCCGTTACTTGGCTTCCTCCGGGTAAAATAAAATTTTTTAAAGGCGGAAGGCTTCCCTCCAACTCGTCGATTATTTTCTCAAACTTTCTGGCTTTACCCGTAATAAATCTTAACTTGGAGCCACCCAAGATTGATCCAATCGTCAATAAATTTCTTTGTATGTCCAAAAGTATCTTGTTTAGTTTCCTATCTTCGGAATACGAAATAACAACTCCCAAGTAGGAATTAAGCTCGTCCACCGCTCCCACGGCATGAATCCGGTAAGAGTTTTTTGAAACCCTTATTTTTTGCGGCGATGTGCTATATAACCCCGTCTCCCCCTTATCCCCCTTTTTTGTGTAGATAACCATATGGCAATTTTATCACTAGCAGAGAAAGAGCAAAGAAGTAAGTTTATATTCTTAAAAGTTACAATTCACAGGTTGAAAATCCGCATCGGGAACATTTGTAGCATTTCTTGTCTTTCTTTAAGGGTAAATCGCAAGTCGGACACATTTTTATTTTTTCCTCCGTCGAGTTCCCTCCGAACTCAAAGACCTGGTCTTTTTTGGTCCTGTCCCTGTAAACTGTTAAACCTTTGCATCCCAGCTTCCAGGCCAGCACATACGCTTCCTCGATATCGTTAGGTGTGGCTGTCGATGGCATGTTAATGGTTTTTGTTATCGCATTATCAGTCCATTTTTGGAAAGCTGCCTGCATCTTAATATGATCCCTCCAGTCGATGTCGTGGGCTACCTTAAATACACACTTTAAATCAGCCGGAATTTCTTTTATTTCCTGGATACTACCGTGGTTATCAATTATTTTTTGGATAAGCTCATCCGAATAAATTCCCCTCTCTTTAAGTTTTTCGACGAATAAAGGAATAACAGTTCTGAGACGCATCCCGTCAAGAACGTTTTGTTCATAGGCGAGGGCGAAATAAGGTTCAATCCCGAATGAAGTTTCGCAAATTACCGCATTTCCTGATGAAGGCGGAAAGGTCATCAAAGCGACGTTTCTCGGCTTTTTCTTTTTATTGGCCCAGATAGAATCGGATACGAGCGGAAAAGCTCCTTTCTCTTTAGCTACCGTACAGGATGCGTCAAATGCCGATTCATACATTGTCTTGGCAACTTTTTCAGCAAGAAGCAGTGCTTCATCGCTATCGTAGGCTATACCCAAGATTGCAAGAACTTCCGCCCAACCAACTCCTCCAATTCCTATTCTTCTGTGGTTTCTGACCGCATCCGTTACTTCTTTAACAGGAAATCTTGAGGCGTCGATAACATCATCCATTAGCCTTACTGCAATCTTCATAACACTAGCCAGTTTTTTAAAATTAAACTTACCGTTTTCAATAAACTTCACAAAATTTACATAACCCAAATTGCAGGATTCGAACGGGAATAACGGTTCCTCGCCGCAGGGATTGGTTGCCGTAATTGGACCGCGTTTTTTCAGAAGCGGATTAGCTAATTGTGTGCCTTTATTAATTGCGGAGAGATTAATTATCCCGGGATCTCCGGTCTGCCAAGCCATTGTCGCCATAAGCTCGAGTATCGACTTTGCTTTGACGGTGTTAACCACTTCTCCCGTTCTGGGATTTACCAAATCCCAATCCTTCCCTTTGAGAGCAGTTTGCATAAACTCATCCGTTATGCCTACAGATATGTTGGTCTTAGACAGATATCCGTCATTTTGTTTGGCAGTGACGAAATTAAAAATATCGGCATGATCGGCATTTAGTATTGCCATATTGCCTGACTCGTACTTGCCTTCTTGCCGGAAAAGAGAAGTCATCAAATTAAACATCTCAATCATTTTAACAGGTCCTGCCGCAAGTTCGGGAATGCCTCCGACAACGTCTCCCTCCGGACGAATATTTGAAAAGTTATAACCGCAACCGCCCCCATTTTTCTTGATAAGCGTTGATTTGTGAAGAATTTCAAAAATTCTGTCTATATCATCATCCATTGGCCAGACAAAACAGTTAGCCAGCTGGGGAGAATCTTTACCAGCATTAGCCAAGGTTCGGGTGCCCGGAAGAAACTCAAAACTGATCATAATTTTGTAAAACTCCTGATACCACTTTTTCTGAAGTTTTTTTGTTTTTTCGGATTTTGCCAAAAAGCGGGCTACTCTTTCGATCATTTCTTTGGGTGTTTCTGTAATTTTCCCCTTTTGGTCTCGACGAAGATAACGCTCCTTTAATATATAAAGAGTGTTATAAGAAAGACCGATATCATCATTAATTCCCAGGCTTTCTTTATCCTGAAGAGCGTGTTTTTTGTTTTCTCTGTAGCGGATAAATTCCTTGGCGGTTTTTGCATGACCGTGTTCTATTAAAACTTTTTCAACTAACTCACCTATTTCACTTGTTTTAATAATTTCACCATTGGGATATTTTTTAGTCAGCGTGGTTACTACTTCGGTACCCAACTGATAGGAAAGATTTTTATCATTTCCTCCGACTTTTTGTGCAGCTTGCCAAATACTTTGGGATATTTTTAACGAGGAGAAATCTTCTTTTGTACCACTTAATTTAAGAACTTTCTTAACTAACATACGATTAGCATTCAGAATAGCCACAAACGTGGCACTTGGAGCAGCCTTCCTCATTTACAAGCGCTGAAGCGCCGCAGGAGGGACAAATATCGCCAGATACTTTTGGACTAGTCAATGAAAGCTGGGTGGTAAAGGATTCTTCTAATCCGTTACCGTTTGTCGGAGTCGATTCAAACAAGGCCGTTGAAGAATCCAACTCGGTTGAGGTCGAGTCTGACTGGGTTGAGGCCAAGTGAGACTCAGCCGAAGCCATTGTGTGGTCATCACTCCCCAGGGGGGAGGTATCCGGCATCACGCCGGAAATTTGTGCCGACATAACAGCTCCAGCCGAATCTGACTGGGCCTCAACAGTTAAAATTTTCCCACTACCGTCGATTGCCTTTTTAAGATTTAGAAAACTTGAATCACCCGCAAACCCGGCTTGATAGCCGTTTATCTTAAAACCGAAATGTGTCGAGATTGCTGCGGCAACGGCATCTGGCAAAGATAGAATTTTTCTCGAACCAAACCCAACCGACCGCCTTCCACCGATTCCCGAAAGCTGTAAGGCAATCTCTTTAGCTTTTTCTCTGGGAGCGAGGTGTCCTCTGAACCTTAAAGAGGTGGAAATGGTTCGACCCAATGCCTCAGCCATAGCCGTAACATCACTTCCCGCCTTTCCGACGTTGATAAAGACTTCCAAAGGCTCTCCGCTTTCGTCCTGATTAATGGTAACAAATGCTCTGCCTACGGGAGTCTCCAGGCGGTACGTCGATCCCCGAACTACAAAAGGCCGAATAAGTGTCGGGTCTTTTGCTTCCTGAAAAACATCTTTTTCCTTATCCTTTACCCCCAAATTAAGAACCTGGGTCTCTTTACAACCGTCTCTGAAAACCGTTATGCCCTTGCAGTCCGTTTCCCAGGCAAGTAAGTAGGCTTTCTTAATGTCATTCACCTTAATGCTATTTGCCATATTTATAGTTTTACTCACGGCATTCTCTGTATATTTCTGAAAGACAGCCTGGTGTTTTATATGCCAGTCGTGATGAATCTCATGGGCTGTTCCAAATACTTGCCTAACATCTTCAGGAACTTCATTAATGCCTCTTATGACTCCGTGTTCTACGACCTTATCCTTTATTCCCTCTGACCAAAAACCTCTTTGCTTTGCAACTTCCTCAAATTTCGGATTAATAAAAGAAAGTGTCCGATCAAGATGCTTATCCTTGACAATATGCTGATAGGCTAAAGCAAAAATAGGCTCAATTCCGCTTGATGCGCCGGCGATAATCGAAATTGTACCCGTTGGAGCAATAGTTGTTACTGTAGAATTTCTACGGGGTTCTTGGTTTTTATATGTACTTACCGGCCACATTGGGAAAGGACCTCTTTCTTTCGCCAGATTTTTCGAGGCATCAACGGCCTCTTCCTGGATTACTTTCATTATTTTTTCTCCGAGCTTTAACGCTTCCCGACTGTCGTAAGGAATACCAAGTTCAATTAGCATATCTGCCCAGCCGCCAACCCCGAGTCCGATCCTTCGTATTGCCAGTGAAATCTTTCTTATCGACTCCAACGGATATGGATTCATTTCGATGACATTATCCAAAAATCTGGTACTTAATCGGGTTGCTTTCCTCAATTTTTCCCAATCAACTTCTTTCTTACCGTCCGTAGCTTTTACAAAATATGTTAGAAATATACTTCCCAAATTGCAGGAATCATAAGGGTAAAGCGGTTGTTCGCCGCAGGGGTTTGTGGATTCCACCGGACCTAGGGATGGGACCGGATTTGCACTACCCGCATTAACTCTATCGATAAATACCAATCCTGGGTCTCCTGTTTTCCAAGCTCCGTCGGCTATTTCATCAAAAACGCTTCGGGCATTCAGTTTTCCCACCACTTTCCCGTTATGGGGATCAATTAGGTCGTAGTCCGAACCTCTCTTATACGCTTCCATAAACACATCTGTTACTGCAACGGAAATGTTAAAGTTGGTTATCCCACCTTCTTCTTTACAATGGATAAATTCCATAATATCGGGGTGGTCAACTCTCAATATTCCCATATTGGCACCGCGACGTTTACCTCCCTGCTTAATTTCATTGGTCGCCGCATCAAATATGCGCATAAAAGAAACAGGACCCGACGCGGTTCCGCGACTCGAGCGGACCACCGACCCTTGAGGTCTTAAACGACTGAAGGCAAACCCTGTTCCCCCTCCAGTTTGGTGGATAAGCGCCTGGTATTTTATAGCGTCAAAAATTCCGACAAGAGAGTCTTCCACCGGTAACACAAAACAAGCAGAGTATTGAAGCCCATTATCAGTACCGGCATTCATTAAGGTGGGCGAATTAGGCAAAAAATCGTGAGAGACTAAAAGTTGATAAAACTCTCTTGCAATCTTTGTAATTTCGGTCTTACCTTTTCCCCAACGAACTTCGGCTGATGCGATATCCCATGCTACACGCCAACACATCTCCTCCGGGGTCTCAATAATATTCCCAAGATCGTCTTTTTTTAAATATCTCTCCGTTAAAACCTTGAGAGATTGTTCTGTCCATACTCCGGCGGGAAGATCATCGGGTAAGCTAGGTTTTTCGCCGATCTTCGTGAAAATATCTTTCTTTATTTCTTCGTATGAAGGAAATTGCAAACTCTCAAGACTAAGATTTTTGCTTCCGTTTTTTTTCTTGTTTTTGCTTTTTGCTTTTATCATGTTTTTACATTCCTAATGAAAGACCTCAAGTCTTTATTGCCCTAGCAAAATCTTCCAGATCTTCAAACTGCAGATAGACGCTGGCGAATCTGAGCCAGGCCACTTTATCTATCTTTTTAAGTCTTTTCAAAACCGCATGGCCTATCGCTTTTGACGAAACCTCTTCTTTTTCTTTTTTGAGCATCTCGCGTTCAATCTGGTTGACTACGTCGTCTACTAGGTCTAGTGATATTGGACGTTTCTCTACTGCCCTTAGTATTCCTCTTTTAACCTTCTCGCGTTCAAAAGGTTCACGACGGCCATCTTTTTTAATAACCCAGAGTACTGTACTTTTCACCCTCTCGTAAGTCGTATATCTTTTCCCGCACTTCCCGCATTCACGCCTTCTTCTTACAGCCCTACCTTCCTCAACCGCCCTCGACTCCAAAACCTGAGTATCGCTGCTTGCACAAAAAGGACATTTCATAACTTAATCTAACTTTCTTTTCCGAAAAGAAAGTTAGGTAAAGAAAACGAACTAAAACTAATTTCACGAGTGTAAAAGAAAATCGCTACTGGTAGTGACAGTAACAATAATTAAACACTACATCTGCCTATGTCAACTATCAATTACTACATCAGAAAAGATCATCGCAGCTTCACGACAAGGCTGGTAATTTTGGGGTAGTTAAAAGTTTTAATAAGTTAAGTTTCGGAGAAATAAAAAAGAAGATAAAAAAATTACTCTAAATTAACTCTTTAACCCTTTCGCCGCCAAAAGAAAGTATTCACAAACCAATAAATTTACCAAGCGAAGGGATTTTCCGGTGGAGTTATACCTTTTTCATTTAATGCGTCACGACTGGATTCGAATACTTTTTTAGCATATGATTGTGCTTCTACAATCTTGGGTTTCGCATCTTCGGGAGCAATTGTCATTATCCCCTCCATTACCTCAAAATGCTTAAGTGAAGCCCGTGCCAGTCTTTCCAGAAACTGGGATGTATCCATTCCCTTTTTCCGATTCTCGTTTTCCTGAAGCATGGCTTCCTCTAAATATTTTTCAGCCTTACTTAAGGTAGTAAAAGCTAACTCCGGTTTATCCTTCTCAAAAAGAATTTTGGCCGAAGCCAGTCTTTTATCAGCAAAAAGAAGATCAAGCTCAGCCCGTCTTGACGAATTAGTCGTAATAAAAAGCCAAATTTTATCCCTGAGCGCCTTTAGCGGCCAAAGAGGGCTATCGGGCATGATTCTACCCTGGTAAGGTAAATCGTAGTTAACTTTTGTAATGTTTGTGTCTCCCAAAACCTGAACTTTTTCCACCGTTTCACTGGTAAAATCGTATTTAACCGAAGCCGTCCGTAAGATAGATACCAATAAGATTCCGAAGGCAATAATTAAAAGGCCAGAATATACACTAATTTTGCGAAACATGTAAAGTATAAGTATGGTAGTTCAATTTGTTGAAGAAATCAACAAATTATTTTGCATTTTCTGATTATATATCTGCCATTTAATTCAAATATTTCTCCATTTGAGAATAGGAAATTAAAAAAAATAAAATGGAAAATGATAAAATGACCAATCACTTTTTCGATTTACCTAAAAAGTATAATCGGCCACTCCCAAAGTACATGAAGAAGGATAGATGAAGCGACATTTTTTGTTCTGGCAAAGACCCAGGCGGATCCGATCCCGAATAGGGTTGTCAAAAATAAATAAAGAACCGTATTAGTAGGATTTAGTTCCCACCAAAAGATAGCGATTGGAACGTGGATTAAGGCCCAAATAGTGCTTGTTATAAGATTAGCTCGCCACTCATCCCCCAGAACACGCCACACCCTGTTAAAAAGATAACCTCTAAATGCTATTTCCTCAGAAACGGCCGTTGCGAAAGAAAGCCCTAGTGCAATTAAAAATGGATCCTGCCCAAGATTAGCCGAAAAGTCTATGCTTTCGTATTTTACGAAGTTAATGATAACCGCCTCCAATGCAAACAAAACTCCTAAGGCGAGTGCAAGATATAAAGAAGGGAAAAGATTTTTTGTAGTTACTCCGAGTGATCCAAGATTTCCTTTTTCCTTTTTGACTAAAAAATAAACAGGGACAAGCCAAATGAGGGGCTTCACGAAAAGTTCCTCGATTTCCACCGGAAGTTTAAAAAGCATTCTGTAAAAACCCCAAACAATTAGGAGGAAGGTAGCAAGTAAGGTTGTGTGCTTAATGGCCGTTTCTTTATTAGGCATGGGTGCTTTGTACAAGGCAAAGAACAAAGTACGTAGCGTAGAGTTTGTACTCTTTTATTATATTCTTTAGCTATGCCCTTTGCACTCTGTACTATGTCCTACTAATCTTACACTCCTTGAAAGCAAAATCCATAGTTTCTAAAATTTCAAAAATTATTTGTTTAGCATCCCCGTAACTTATTACATTACTTTCGTTGGGAAACCAATGAAAAAGCATGTTTCTGCCTCTTTTCCAAGTTTCCCAAAGAGCATCTGGCAATTCTTTTCCTTGGCAATAATTCTCCAGCATATCATATATACTTTCCTCTCTATAATGATTTTCAAGAGCGGGATTCAATGCCTTCCCTACTCTAAAACGCTTTCCAAAATATGTTTCGTCAGATATAAAACCAAGGTCACGAAACAACGTCTTCAGAAAACCCTCATAGGCTTTAGCCGCAGGGAAAACAATAAAGGCGTAGTCGTGAAACCTTTTGCTCCACTTTCCAAAAGTACTAATAAGCAAAACTGACTCGCGTAACAACTCCTGTAAATCCTGGTGAATGTAGCTCCACCAGATTCTTTTTTCTAATATTTCGGCTTTCATATAATTATGTTATAACTATAAGAACTTGCATGCTCCTCCTTCAGGAGTTTATGAAAGCGTAGTCTGCAAGGTTAATACCTCATAGTAACAGATAGTATAGTTTTTTTTAAAGACTTAGTTATACCAAGAAAACCACTTGCTGAATCCTTTTTAAAAGATAGGCTATAAAAATTCCCAACTCGCTCATCCTTCACTATCTCCCATCCATTTTTGTCAAGTTCATCTCTGTAAAAAGAATGAATCTTTTCGGAATCGTCACTACTTTCCCATATAATCGAAACACCACTTCCTTCAATGCCCGAGCTTTTTGAAGACCCACTTACCGAGGCGTTATTATATACCGGAAAATCCTGAGGAATAGAGCTTAGGGGATCACCTTCATTTATATCCTCAGCAACCTCATTTTGATTAAGCAAATCGGGTTTTGGCTTTGAATCTTGATTTTCTTTATACCGCTTGGGCAGAGAAAAAACAAAAATCGCGGTTATAATAAAAAAAGTGGCTATAAAGAAAAGAGTCTTTTTACTTTTCAGATTCCTAAAGAAAGTCATGTAACCAATTTAGCAAATTTCCGGCTAGCTTAGTATAATTATTCGTTAAAAAAATTAAGGAGAATGATAAAGAAAAACATAAAGAAAACCAGGGGAGTTAAAAAATCTGCTATTAAACCCCAAAGAAAAAGGCAAACGAGGGTGGTAAAAATCGGAGCTTTTTCGAAGATCAGAAACTTTTTTGCGAGTGAAAGGAGAAAGAAAAAAATATTTTTCTTCGGAATACTGGTTAGCTTCGGACTGTGGCTTTTTTGGGCAATTCCGCTACCAACCAAGCTTGCAACGTCCCAGGTTCCCGTCTCGACAAAACTTTTTGACAGAAACGGCAAAATTATATATGAAATTTATGCGGACAAAAAAAGTACCCCCATCAAGTTAGACGGAATACCGGATTATGTAAAAAAAGCAACAATCTCGATTGAAGATAAAGATTTTTACAAGCATTACGGCGTCTCATATACGGGAATCGTACGTGCTGCCTATAACACTATTTTCAAGGGTAAACTCCAAGGAGGTTCAACCCTGACCCAACAACTGGTTAAAAATGTACTTTTAACGCCCGAGCGGACTGTCCGAAGAAAGTTAAGGGAATTTGTTTTAACTCTTTTGGTCGAATCTATATATTCCAAAGATAAAATACTTGAACTTTATTTAAATCAAATCCCCTATGGCGGGACCGCCTACGGAATCGGTGCAGCGGCAGAAACCTATTTTGGCAAGGAGGCTAGTGATTTAACATTGGCAGAAGCGGCTCTTTTGGCAGGTTTACCGGCAGCACCCTCACGTTTTTCTCCCTTCGGATCTCGCCCGGAACTTGCAAAAGGAAGGCAAGAGACGGTGCTTAGACTTATGGTTACTGACGGATATATCTCACAGGAAGAAGCCGATAAGGCCAGCGAGGAAGAATTAAAATATGCCGAACCCGAAAAATTAAAGGCTCCCCACTTTGCACTTTGGGTCAAGGAACAACTTGCGGAAAAATATTCGGATGCAGTCGTTGAAAAAGGAGGACTAAGGGTAACTACAACACTCGATTTGGACCTGCAGGATTACGCCGAAGAGAAGGTTGCAACGGAGGTTGCAAAGTTAAGTAAACAAAAGGTGGGAAACGGGGCTGCGCTCGTAACCCGGCCGGGATCGGGAGAGATTTTGGCAATGGTCGGATCCAAGGATTATTTTGCCCAAGATGAGGATGGGAAAGTAAACATTATTTTTGCTCAAAGACAACCAGGCTCATCGATTAAGCCCTTAAATTATGCTCTCGCTTTGCGAGACAAGAAAATAACCGCATCAACTCCCCTGGCTGATGTACCTACCTGTTTTAAAGTAGCAGGACAAGCTGATTATTGTCCCAGAAACTACGACGGGAACTTCCACGGATCGGTACAGGTAAGATTTGCCCTTGGAAATTCATACAATATTCCGGCTGTTCGAGTATTGGCGCTAAATGGTATAGAAAACTTTATCGACTTTGCCAAAGAAATGGGGATTACTACTTTTAGGGATCCATCTGATTACGGTTTATCCTTAACTCTTGGCGGCGGTGAAGTAAGACCCTTTGACATGGCGGTTGGCTTTGGTGTTCTAGCAAATTCCGGTATTAAACAGCCGCTTATTTCTATTCTCAAGGTCGAGGACTGGAGGGGAAAGGTTATTGAAGAAGTTAAACCCGAGGAAATTAATTTAAAAGGAGATAAGGTTCTTTCCCCGGCTGTCACCTTTATAATCTCGCATATCCTCCACGACAACAATGCCAGGTCTGCTGCTTTCGGAACGAGTTCATTTCTAAACGTTAAAGGCCATCCCGAGGTATCAGTAAAAACCGGTACGACCAACGATCTTCGGGACAACTGGACCATTGGCTATACCAGTCAGGCATTGGTTGTCACCTGGGTAGGAAATAATGATAATTCTCCGATGACGCGCGCCGTATCCGGAGTTTCCGGAGCATCACCAATCTGGAATTCAATTATGAAGGAAGTTTTAGATAAGGCGGAGATAGGAAGTTATAGCGAGTTAGATAAAGAACATGCTTGGCCTAAACAACCAGAAGACGTTATCGGAGCAAATGTTTGTATAGATACCGGCATAATACCATCCGGTCCGGAAGATAACCCGGCCCCTGGTCCAGTAGGTTGTCAAACCCGTTTTGACTATTTCCTGGAAAATACAACTCCCCTAATTATTAAGGGAGGGGTTCAGGATGTTCATTTTGACAGAACTACCGGCGGATTTATAAATGAGAGCACTCCGCCCGAAAATATTGAGGTCAGGCAACAGCATGTTTTATACGATCCTTTGGATACTTTCGTATGCCTAGACTGCACAATTGCCGCCTCGTCGCACTCGGCGACAATAAAGCATCCTCTTTCTATTGAACCGACGAATAATCAGGTAGTAGAATAAATTGTGCATAAAAATTCAAAAGGGGTTGTTGACTTTCTTCTCATTCTAGTTGCTTTAATTACTATTACCGGAATCGGATATTATGCCTACAAAAACAGACAAATAAAATTTATTCCTCAACAAAGCTCATCTGAATCACGAACACCATCCACCATACCAAGCTTAATCCCACCATCCGACGATCTTCAAACTTTCGAACTTCCCAGTGGCGACATTAAAATAACGAATTTGTTAGGTAAATTTGAGTTTGTGGTTCCAGTTACCTACAATTTAGCAGGCAATGCAAAAAATTTATCGGTTAACTTCAAAGGAGCGGACGGCGGTTATCCTGGCCCGCGTGATTTTGCAGAAGTGCAGTTTAGAATCCTGGAATTAGAAAAACCGACTCTTCAAGACCAAGTAAGAGATACTTACACCACGGATAAAAAGGGTGCAGGAGAAACTCCAAACTATGACGATATAAAAAAAATTACGCTGGGAAAAGCTAACGGATATTCTTACTCTTGTTTTTTCCTTGTAGAGCAAAACTGCATATACCTACCTATGGACAATCAAAAATATTTATTTATATTAACCAGATATGAGGATCGTAACAATCGAGGATACCAAAACGAAATTGACCAAATCCTCTCCACTTTTAAGTTTATGGACTAAACTACCAAAACCCTAGTCTTTTTGAGTACAATGATTGTATGAAAGACGAACATATCTATGCCCCTTCTTTTAAAAAAGCGCTTCTTGAAAAAATCGATTTAATAAGACAGCAAGTTAAACGTTCTCCTAAAGCTAAAATTGTCCAATCTGTCGAACCGGTCCAGCCACCGGTTCCGATCAAAGTTATGCAGGCTCCCAGTCGCAAAACCCCAAGCTTGAGCTTTAACCAGACAGTCAAGCAACCATTAAAAGTAAATACAATTGTTTCCGGAAATTTACAGGTTAAACGCCGCCAAACAAGATTAGATAAAACCGCCCAACGACCCCTTAAATACAAAATGACCAGGGAATCCGAAGAAAAAATTCTTGTCTTTACACTCCTTTTCAGCGTTATTGCGATAATTCTTCTCGGGATACTTCTTAGTTACAAGGATTTGCTTAATCCTTGAGCTAGAAAATTATCTAAATCAGTCTTAACTGCCGATACTCAACTGTTGCTTCCTCTGCTAAAATATAGATAATTTGCAGTATAAATATAGGGTATAAGTGCAATTTATGTAGCATTTGTCAGCGAAGCTGACATCTGTAGGCTAAGGAGTGGTTAAACTACCAAATCAAAAACCAGATGTTAACCTTGCCCCAACGAAAGTAAAAAACAGCCTAAAATTCGCTCTCAGGCTGCTTGCTCTTATTGGAAAGCCTTTTTTTACCGTCTTAACTTATATATTTCTTGCCGTAATTCTCGGCTTACATGCTACAGGATACTTCATCAAGAGACTGTTCGGCACCGTAACCTTTATATTTAATTCTTTTTTTAATTCAGCATCTAAGAAAATATCTTCATATAAAAAATATTTGGCGCGAATATATTCGAGCTTAAAAAAAACCAGATTCTTTTTTGAAAAAAAATTATCACTCAAAAAACAAGGCGATATCTTTAAAGCTTCCCCGCAATTAATTACTCTACTTAAAGGTTTTCTTTTAAAAGTATCAATAAGCTCAAAGAATTTCGGCCAAAGGCTTTTATTAAAAACTACCAAAGTTTTTGTCTTAATTAAACAGACGGCAAATCTTTCTAAACGCTCTTACCTATATACAGAAAAGTCTATAAACCTTTTAAAAGTCCGCCTGCGATTAATTCCTATCTTTTTAACCAAACCAAAGACTAAAGTTAAGGTAAGAATAACAAAATTAGCTCTTCTTAAAATAATCCTTTTTAGTTTTCTAATAACAGTTCTTTTAACTATTTTGTCGGGATTTTTATTCTGGAGGTTTATACTCAGAGATTTACCCACTGCGCAAGAGCTTACTAAAAGAAATGTTGACGTCTCTACCAAAATATATGACAGAAACGGCATACTTCTTTACACTATATACGATGATAAGAATAGAACGCCGGTAGAACTTAATTCCATACCGCTTCATGTAAGACTGGCCACTTTAGCTATTGAAGACGCAGAGTTTTACTCGCACCCCGGTTTTTCCATACGGGGAATTACCCGGGCCGCTCTTAAAAATTGGCGCCAAGGAGAACTCACCGGAGGCTCAACAATTACCCAACAACTGGTAAAAAACGCGCTCCTCTCTTCTGAAAAAACTCTGATCAGAAAATTAAGAGAGATTACGTTGGCCGTAATTGTTGAAATGACTTATTCAAAAAATGAAATATTAGAAATGTACCTAAACGAGGTTTCTTACGGCGGTACGGCGTACGGAATCGAGGAGGCGGCAAGAACGTATTTCAATAAAGATGTAGGTTCTCTGACTCTTAACGAAGCGGCGATACTTGCAGGACTTCCAAAAAGTCCGACCCAGTATTCACCCTTCGGGCCAAATCCTCAAGCCGCAATCGACAGAAAAAATGAGGTCTTAAACCTCATGCATACAAACGGTTTCATTACACAAAGTCAGAAAGAAGAAACCCAAAAGGAAGTTCCTATTTTTGCCGAAAATAAAACCGACATTAAAGCTTCCCATTTTGTAATGTTTGTCCGAGAACTTCTGGAAGAAACATACGGCAAGGAGTTGGTTGAAAAAGGAGGATTAAATGTAGTTACAACACTCGATTATAACATTCAAATTCTCGCTGAAACCGTTGTCAAAGAAGAAGTTGATAAACTCGCAAAATTAAATGTTAGAAACGGCGCAGCAGTGGTAATCTCTCCAGCAACAGGTGAAGTTCTGGCAATGGTAGGTTCCAAAGATTATTTTGATACTCAAAATGACGGTAACGTAAACGTAACAACTTCCTTAAGGCAACCGGGGTCCTCGATTAAGATAGTTAACTATGCATACGCACTCTCAAATGGTTACACCGCCGCAACAATTATCCCGGATACTCCCGTTACCTTCCTTATACCCGGTCTTCCTCCCTATACTCCCAAAAATTATGAAGGAGGTTTTCGGGGAAATTTGACACTGCGAAGCGCATTTGCAGAGTCCAGAAACGTCCCTGCAGTAAAAGTATTAAATTCATACGGTGTAAAAAATATGATTGAAATGGGGCAAAAAATGGGTATTACAACCTGGAATAATCCGGATAATTACGGTTTGTCATTAACTCTGGGTGGCGGTGAAGTGAAACTGCTGGATTTGGCTTATGCTTACGCAACCATCGCTAACTACGGAAAAAAGCCGGAAGAAAAATACATCCTTAAAATAACAAATAATAAAGGCAAAGTTTTAGAAGAAAATTTCTGCGGGAGAGGTGAAGCTTCTATTATCGCCATAACGTATGCGTCATCGTCTGGAAGTACAAATTCTGAGGAAACGAGTAAGTGTGACGGGAATAAGGTTATCGATCCCAGGGTCGCGTACATTATTACGGACATCCTTAAGGATAATAATGCTCGAACGCCAGCCTTCGGAACAAACTCGCTCCTGGTAATACCGAATCATAAAGAAGTTGCAGTCAAAACCGGTACAAGCAATAATCTTAGAGACAATTTAACACTGGGATATAACCAAACATACCTGGTTGCTACCTGGGTCGGAAATAACGATAACTCAGAAATGGCCCGGATAGCATCTGGAGTGACAGGGGCTTCCCCGATATTTAATAAAATCATGAGTTCTTTATTACAAACTGAAGAAAATCACGACTGGACCGTTCCTGAAGATTTGGTTCAAGTTCCCATTTGCACAATTACGGGAACTCTTTCTTGTAATGGATGCCCAACCAGACTCGAATGGTTTCTCAAAGAAAACGCTCCTCAAAAAGCTTGTTCACCTGAATGGTTTAAAAAAGATGAAGAAAACAAACCTACTGAAGAAGTTAAAAATAATCAACCGGAAATCCAGTATCATTTTTTTGACCAGCCAAAACCCAAAAAGAGGAAGTTTTTGTTTGACAATTAAAATCCGCCGGTCTCAATTTCGTAAACAGCTCGTGTAATTACTGGGAAAATTTCATCTGCTTCTTTTTCAACAATCCCCTTACTCATAATTACTAATACAAATGGCTTATCGCTTAAAATAATTCCGGCGTCATTAACAATATGAAGTTCACGACCGTATTTGTGTGCAACTCTGATCACCCCTGGGATTCCCGCCACAAGCCAATCCTCATATATTGTATCCGTTAAATCTTCTAAGATTTCATTTGTAGAAGCGTCTGAAATCAGATTTCCGTTATAGAGTCTGTCAAAAAAGATACCAACATCTTCCGGAGTTGTCTCGTTTTTATCTAAGGATGTCTGGATCATTCCCAGTTCTTTGATTACACTTTCAATTTTGTCCTTACCTAAAAGCTTTACCAGAATATTAAAGGCTGTGTTATCGGACTGTTTACCCATTAGCCTCACCATTTCTCTATAGGTGATAAGATACCCTTCGGATTTTTGATATAAGCTCCCCGAACCCGCTACCTTATCGGTTCTTTTCAATCGGTATTTGTTATCCAGGTCTATATTTCCTCCTTCCGCCTCCTTATACATGGCAAATATTACCGGTAGTTTGATAAGCGAGGCTGCTTGGAAAATCTCATTTTCGTTAACACCATAATTTGATCCATCGTCTAACCTCAATACGTAAAGGCCATATACTCCCGAAAGTTCCTTTGTCATACTTTTAAAGGCAACGGTTGCTTTTTCTTTCATCCCCTGATTTTTTTTGTCACCCTCGATAATAATTGTTTTTTCTCCTAAAAAGGGAATAGATATGGATGGAATCTTAAGCCTGGGAAGTCCCGGCAGCTTCCAGCCCCTACTTTGCAAGGCTAAAAAGGAAGACGTTCCGGCTGTTAATATTAAAACTAGTAGCACCAATAATCTTTCGGTTTTTCCCCACGGTTTCGGAGGTTCTTTTCTCTTCTTGCGGTTTTCGGGTTTTAAATCTTTAAAATCCCTGTTTCTCAAAGATTTTCTCCTTGGGACCAACTCCTCTTCATCCTCATATTCATCTTCTTTATTTTTCTTACTAAAAAGTGCCATGGTTGAATTTTATACCAATCACGATTTAATTTATATTCTCTAAATGATCTCTATAAAGATAGCGCCTCAAAGAAGACTTTCAAAGCTGCGGATAGATTTTTTAGACGCAAATTGGTGCTCCGGACTGTGTTAATAAATGGGGTCTACAATTAAAATATCTCTAAATTATAATGAGGTGTAATTTTGTTCTATAATTACTATTTAATCCGTTTATCCCAAACTTCGCCGTTAACGATATTTTCGGGTTTTTCGCCTGCAAAAGTTTTTAAAATAGCGTCAACCGCCTGCTGTCCCATTTTTTCTCTTGCCTCCCAGGTAGCACTGGCAATGTGGGGGGTGGTAACAACATTCTCCATTGCAACTAGCTCGGGATTAATGTTCGGTTCATTGTCGTAGACATCCAAACCCGCTCCTCGTAATTTTCCGTCCCGAAGCGCTTCGACTAGCTCCGCTTCGTTAACAATAGGGCCTCTGGCGGTATTAACCAGAATTACCCCCTTTTTCATCTTGGCAAAAGCGTCCTTGTTGATCATGTGGTGCGTCTCGTCCGTTAAGGGAACATGCAAAGAAATGAAGTCGCTCTCGGCGTAAAGGCGGTCTAAATTGGCAAACTCAACTCCTAACTCTTTTTCCGCTTTTTCATCGCGTGAGCGCTTGTTATATAAAACTCTCATATTCCACCCTTTAGCACGCCTGGCGGTCATTAAACCGATATTCCCAAGGCCTATTATTCCCAGGGTTTTCCCCACCATATTTATTCCTAAAAATATTCCCGGCTCCCAACCTTTGTAAGCTCCTCTTCGTGTTGCCTCGTCTGCCTCGACAATTCGCCTGGCTAGTGCTAACATCAGCGCCCACGAATGTTCAGCCACGGCTTCATTAACTTCATCACTTGGGGTATTAGCAACCACGACTCCTCTTTCTGTGGCATCTTCAACCTTAATATTGTCAAAACCGACAGCATAATTTGAAATAACTTTCAGTTGGGAACCGATAGCATCGATAACTTTTCCGTCAATTTTATCCGTAAGAAGAGTCAAAATTGCATCCATTCCCGAAGCTTTTTCCAAAAGTTCCTCGGGAGTCATTGGCCTGTCGTTATCAAATACATTAACTTCGTTTCCCGAAGACCTCAGTTTATCCAGTGCCGTACCCGGAATTTCCCTGGTTACAAATATTTTCATTGTTCCTTAATTTAAGCTACATTATTGGCAGTAAAATTTCTAGATCAGTATATTTTATCCACCTTCACACCGCTTGATTTTGCACGTTCTATCCATTCAGGCATCTCGGATTCCTGCAAAAGTCCTCTCTGGGACCCGGTATAGCCGATAACCGAAGCAGAATTTACAGTACCCCACAAAAGTGCTTCTTCGTAACTTTTACCTTTGATTAGTGCGGAAATACACCCTACTCCGAAAGCATCTCCTGCCCCCGTTCTTTCATAGGCGTCAACCGGTAAAACTCCGGCGTGCAAAAACTCTTTACCGTCATATAAAAATGCCCCGCTTGATCCGTCGGTAACAACACAGATTTTAGGGCCTAGTGCTAGAAGTCGGCTAACCAGTTCTTTCTCCTTATTGTGAGAGTCTTCCATTCCGGTAAGCTTTTCCGTTTCCTCTCGATTAACATAAATCATATGCGTCATTTCTAATATCGGTTTTAAAGAATCAATACCAGCCCGCATCTGCCAACTCCCCGGATTAAAAGCCAGTTTTATACCGGTATTCTTCCGCAAAAAATCAACAAAATGATTATAAAAAGGCTGAAAACTCTCCCCCATTGAGGTTAGATACACCCAATCCGTAACCGGTAATTGAACCGGAAATTCGTAGGAACGGGGGGCGTGATAGGTGAAAATAGTTCGTTCTCCTTGATAGTTGATGACTGTCGAGTAGTTTGTGCCTGCTGTCGGTTGCTGAATAACAAAGCTCATATCTACCCCCTCCTTTTCAAACTTCTCCACAATTTGATTCCCGGTACTATCCCCTCCCAAGGTGGTTACAAGCCCTACTTTTATACCGAGTCTTTTTGACCCGACTGAATTATTTGCGGCATTGCCTCCGAGAGAATATTCAAGATTCTTGACAGGAATTTTTTCCCCATACGAAAAACAAATGAGGCACTCTTTATTGTCCAGTGTACAAAGTGACTCGGATTCTGTCGGGGTTAAAAATACATCCCAGGAAACGTCACCTATTGAGAGTAACTCTAAATTATCATCCATTTTCAGCCTCCATCTCCTTTGTATAAGCTCCCGTCCGAGCTAAAGAATTTAACCTTGCTCTTTTGTAAAATTCTTTCTGCGCAGCTTCCCAATTGGCATCATTCCCTTTCCAAATCTCAAGCGATGGTCCCTCCAGTGCGCGTTCAAATGAAAATGCGAGTTCCCAAGGATGGGATCCTTTTTCGTTCATAAGATCAAGGTGTTGGGTCATTTCCGGCGCGGAATCTCCTCCGGAAAGAAACAGAATTCCTGGAACTTCTTCGGGTACGGTTTCGTGCAAGACTTTCAATGTTTTTTCGGCCACAACTTCGTTATCCGCCTTTTCCTGACTATCTTTTCCGGGATGAACAACGTTAGGTTTAAGAAGCATACCAGCCAGGACTATTCTGTGGTCCGTAAGCTTCTTAAAAACACTTTTAAGCACTTTCTTTGTTACTTCTTCGCATCGGCCGATCCCATGATTCCCTTCCATTAAAACTTCGGGCTCAACAATCGGTACGATATCTGCCTCTTGTGCTAAAGCTGCATAACGCGCCAAACTTTCAGCGTTTGATTCAATACAGACATCTGTCGGTATCCCTTCACCGATGGTTATTACTGCTCGCCATTTAGCAAATCTCGCTCCCATATTTTTATACTCGATAAATCTATCGCGCAGCCCATCGAGTCCCTCTGCAATCTTTTCTCCAGGAAAATTGGCCATATCATTCGCCTTTTTGTCAACCTTAATTCCCGGAATCATCCCTTGATTTTCAACCAACTTTGCAAAATCAATGCCGCCAGAGGTCTTTTGTCTGATAATTTCGTCATTTAAAATCACCCCGCTAATAAATTCGGAAGCGTCTTTTGTTGTTAAAAGAAGTTCTCTAAATTTCCTTCGAAGCTCTGGAGATGGGGCAACTTCTACAGCCTGCATCCTTTTATCCATCGTCCCTTCGGTTGCATCTGTTGCTAAAATCCCCTTTCCAGGACTAACGAGCAATTCCGCGGTGGATTCTAAAACCCCTTTGTTCATAATTAACTAAATTCCAATTTAACACGCTTAGTCTTAAAGGACAACACCCCTTAAGTTGTTAAATACAAACTTATATGCTTATATTGGGAAAAAGAATTCTTAGAAAAATCTTTTTAAAAAATGGAAAAAGCTATTAAGCAAATTGCCACAATAAAATTTTTTACATATATATTTATTTTTTCGATAGTAATCTTTATTGGTCATACCATCTTTACCAAAAACGCAGTTTTTGGCGACGGTAAATTTTATTATGCCTACGTAAGATCCTGGGTTTTTGATCGCGATATAAATTTAGTAAACGATTTCGAACTTTTGGGTATAAAACCATCAGTTAACTCGCGAGGTCTGGCGATAAACACCTTTGCTCCAGGGTCTGCCATTTTATGGTATTTTCCGTATTTGCTAACCGATAACCTCGTTAGATTGATAACTTTGCAAAGAACAGGACTGGAGCTCACTTATCAATTTGCCGTCGGGTTAATAAACATCATTCTCGGTGTGCTAGGTCTATTTTTTGTCTACCATACTTTGAAAAAATATTTTAAAAACCAAAGCAGCTTATTTGCAGCATTTATTCTCTTTGCAACCACAAATCTCCTATTCTATATCGCCGTCGAACCAATAAATTCCCACGCTGTGTCTTTTTTTATCTCTTCACTTGTGGTCTATTATTTGTCAACTAAACTAGAAAACCTCACGCTCGGCGACGTTTTTATACTTGGGATTCTTTCGGGACTTGCTGGAACTATAAGAACGCAGGATATTATTATTTTTACAATTCCCGCTATCGCGATATTTTTTAAGTTCAGAAAGCATCTAAAAATTCTTGTTACTTGTTACTTGTTACTTGTTACTGGTATCCTCCTCGGCTTTCTTCCTCAAATCTATCTTTGGAAAATATTTTTTGACTTTTATTTTCCGCCTTACGGTTGGGGTTATGGGTTCACATTTCTTTCACCCCATATAAGTTATGTACTTTTTAACATCCAGAACGGGCTTTTTATACTAACTCCTACGATTGCTCTGGGTCTATTTGGATTATTTTTATTTTGGAAAAAGCAAAAATTGATAAGTTTTATGGGGATTTTCTATTTTTTAATACAACTTTATCTAATCGCTTCGTGGCGAGACTATTATCAGGGAGGATCATATAGTATTCGGATGCTGATAACGACTTACCCAATAATTACCTTTGGTCTCGCCTACTTTATCGAGAAACTAATGAAACAAGTGAACCTAGCATTTATACTTACGAGCATATTTTTCCTTTTTATGATTAATTCTTTCCTTATTATCAGATATTTACTTATGTATTAAGATAAGATAAATGACTAATAACACCAACAAAAGTTTCAATAAAGCATCATTATATTCATCCAAGTTTTTTCCGATATTTCTAACCCTGGTTTTAATGTTCTTTTTATTTGGCACTTCGGCATTTATTGCATATCAAACTGGCAATATGAAACAGACCAATAGAGACGGGAAATGTACTATTGGAGGTTGTAACAGTGAATTATGCTCTGATTCATCCCAAGAAGAACGCGTGTCTATATGTATTTTCGATCCCAAGTCGGCTTGTTATAAAAATGCAGTTTGTGAAAGACAAGTCAACGGAAAATGTGGCTGGAGCCAAACAGAAGAACTTACCAGTTGTCTTTCAAATTCAGGTGCCCAAAATCCGGATGAAGGAGCATTCTGCGGTGGAATTGCAGGAATTGCCTGCCCCGAAGGATATACTTGTAAATCAGACGGAAACTTTCCTGACGCAGGTGGGAAGTGTGTTAAGAAGTTTTCCTTTTGATGACCTTTTTAACCGCTTCGACGATGTTTTTTGCTTTCATTCCCCATTTTTCTAATAGCTCATCAGGACTACCCGACTCGCCGAAGTGGTTTGGCATACCTATAAATTCCATCGGAACCGGATAATTTTTCGCTAAAACTTCAGCAACGGCCCCCCCCAATCCGCCTGTAATTTGATGCTCCTCAACTGTTACGACCGCGCCACATTTTCTAGCAGCAGAAATAATTGTATCTTCATCGATGGGTTTAATCGTATGACAATTAATAACCATGCTTTCAAGGTCCGTCCTTGCAAGCTCTCTGGCTGCAATTAATACCTCGTAAACCAGTGGACCGTAGCCGATAATTGCAACCTCGGGATTCTTAGACTCCCAAAAAATTTCAGCTCGGCCGATTTTGAATGGAGTATCCTCGGTCGTAAAAACCGGTGTTTTTTCTCTGGCGAATCGCATGTAGGTAGGCTTAGCGTTAAAAGCAGCTTCATAGGTAGCCTTTTTCGCCTCAATTGCATCACAAGGCGCAATCACAATCATATTCGGCATAACCCGCATCAGTGCAATATCCTCAAGTGCTTGGTGTGTTGCCCCGTCAGGTCCGACCGAAATCCCTGCATGGTGACCAGCAATTTTGACAGGTACATTATTCAGAGCAATTGTCGTTCTTATCTGTTCCCAATTACGTCCGGGAGAAAAAGTAGCGTAGGATGCAATGAAAGGAATCTTCCCGTAGTTTGCCATTCCTGCCGCAATTGTCGCCATTCCCTGCTCGGCAACTCCGACCTCGATAAACCTTTCAGGAAACGCATCCTCAAACATCTGCGATCTTGTCGATTCTTTCAAATCAGCTGACAAAACAACTACCCTTTCGTCTTTCTCCCCCGCATCGATTAGTCCCTCGCCATACCCATTTCTGGTCGGAACTTGTTCAATATCTTCTTTAAAAACTTTGCTTGATAATTTAGCTTGTAAATTTAACATTAGTCCAGCAAATTAAACTTAGGTTCGTTATAACTTCCTAATACATAGAAAGGCCATGCGACCGTTACAAAAAAAGTCAAGAACAGCAAAAGTTTCGACAATTGCGAAATTTTCTTTTTTTTAAGAATCCGATAAACAGCGACTCCCAACAAGGCTAAAAAAATACCTAGAGGAATAATCCAAGTACCTCTTTTGGAGAAATATTTAAACGCGTACTCGACAAATGTTGGTTCTTTACCGTAACCGTAAGTTAGAATCGTATACATACTTTATATACAACTTTAATTAGTAATTCGTGTCAGTAAATCTGAACAGTTACTAGTAATTTTAAACTTTACCACAGTACCAGAACAAAGTTCGGTACGTGGCTAATCAGAAATGAACTTTGTTCTACTTTAGGTTGCATTTTTAGTCAAAATTTGCTATTATAATTTTGCGAAAAGCAGTTGGCGTAAGTCCAAGTGTGATCGGTCCTTCGGAATGAAGGACCAACCGGAGTCCCGATTTAATCGGGACCGTCGGATCCCTTGGGTGCCACTGCTTTTTGCTTTATTAAAGCCCAGGATAACCTTTCTTCGCTTACTATACTCCTTAACGGCTTAGGTAAAGGTGCTTTCTTATTGTAAAACTGTCCATAAAAACCCGCTACAAAATCTGCCAATTTTATACCATCTTCCGAAACACTATCTGCAAACTTTACCTTAGTAATACGAATGTTTTCTTTCGCTAGAATTTCAACTAGTTCTTTTTGATCCCGTTCTTTATCAAATTTTCTATCTATTACAACTTTATCCCAATTATGCACTGAAAATCCTTCCTTGAGGACCCAATTCAGAACTGCTCCATAATTTTCGGGTGTATCTGAAATTTTTCTCTCAATTTTATCTACCACAAAAACATAACAATACAGATTCTCCGATTCTAAGCGTTTTACTAAGTATTCTCTTAATCTAGAAGAGCTACTAGTAAATTTTAATTCCTTACCAACTTTACCTTTTCTCCTCCCCAAAATTCTACGGACTCTCTTAATAATTCGATTTGGAAGTCTTTCATCTTCAATCGGAACTATAGCAACGATAAAAAATGGGTTTTTGTCAGCTAAGTTCCCAGACTCATCGATATAAGCAACGGTCATAATTTATCAAATTTGCGGAGAGTACAACAACTCGCTCATCTTTCTTCCCAGCCTCCACCAACCCCTCTCTATAACCAATTCTGGTGGGAATTTGCTCAATATCTTTCGAAAATATCTTTTCTGATAATTTTGCTTTCGGATTTAACATTACTAAAAATGATTATTTCATATCAACCTGCTGGGAGCATAACTCCTAGAAATCCAACAAACATAAAATAAAGTACAAGCACGCCAAAAATAATAAAGACTGTCTTAAGTAACTTTACAATTAGAGTGTCTTTTTTTAGCTGGACGTAGTTTGAAATCTTATTTAAAAAAACATACACCGCTAAAAAAGTAATTACTCCAAATAGAAAAAGTGTAATAATCTGGAAAAAGGGTAAAATCGGCTTAGTCGATACTAATTGATAGAAAATTTCTAAAGGTATTAATGTTAGAACTAAAGCTAGTAACAGTAAAATCAGCTTATTCATAAATTTTCATCAGATCCACCTTACAATTTTTGGTTGTAATTTTGAACTTTGCATTTCGCCTATCAGTTTTGGGTAGAAAATTCTAATTCCCCAAGTTATAAATCGGACTGATTAAGTAAACTGCGACAAAACCTGAAATTAATCCATATAAGAAAAACAAACCTACCCCAAGAATAATTACCAGTTTGTAATTTCCTCCCTTTCTTTTTTTGTAAATCGCCAAGAGAATTGTGCCCAAGATTATTAAAACATATCCCCAGAGACCAAAATGTCCGAACAGCTGTATTAACTTAAGTTGTTCCTGAATATCAAAATTTTCCATCAACAGAACTTAATAATTTAATCTATTAATCACTTAATTAACTTTTCTTCTTTCCAGATTCCAACCACTTTTGAAATTCGGGATCTTGATCTAAATCGTAATACTGCTGAGTTTCGACGATATCGAAAGGTAAAAATTCACGGTTACCGGAAAGGTAATCCAGAATAAGTTTCTTTGCATAAAAGGCAGTAAACTCCGAAGTGTACATATTCTCGACATCCTCTATCCCTACCCATTTATAAGCATTAATTTTACCCTTTACCTCCTGTCCAAAAATCATACGGGCTATTGCTATATACATCATTACCGTCTTATCATCGTGCAGTACTTCTTCAATTTTATAAAATCCCAGGGGTTCTATTTCTATCCCTACCTCTTCCTGAACTTTTCTTTTCAAGGTATTGTAAAGAGATTCCTTAACCTGCGGACGTCCGCCGGGAAGCCCCCAATGCAAAGGCATCCAAGCATCATCGGCGGATTCCTGAATAAGCAAAATCTTTCCCTCCTTGTTCTCAATAATTACTTTTACTGAATTTATTTTTTCGAATTGATTTTCTACTTCTGTCATTATAATTTTTACTCGTGCTCTCCTCTTATTTTACCCCCAAGGGTTCTTAACTCATGTAAGGCTTTTTTGGCCTCTTCAGAATTCGGGGAAGTTCCGTGCCACTCCGGCAAGTTTTCCATGAATTCGACTCCTTTCCCCGGAATAGTTCGACAGATAATCACAGTTGGGTTTTCGTGAATCGCCTTTGACATATTGATTGCGTCAATTATCGCTTCAATATTATGCCCGTCTACCTCCAAAACCGCCCAATTGAAAGCTTCATATTTTGCTTTTAAAGGTTCCACAGGCATTACATCTTCGATAAAACCTGATATCTGAATATTATTCCTGTCGACCAATGCTGTAAGATTTGAAAGATTGTATTTTCCGGCAAATGCTACCGCTTCCCAATGATTTCCTTCCTGATGTTCGGCATCAGAAGTTACACAAAATACCCGAAATTTCTTTGAATCCATATGTGCTGCGTAGGCATATCCCGAAGCTTGTGCCAAACCTGATCCCAAGGGACCCGACGTTGTTTCAATTCCTGGAAGTCTTTCGCGCTCGGGGTGACCCTGAAGCCGGCTTCCTAACTTTCTTAAAGTCATAAGCTCATCGTGGGGGAAAAACCCTGCGTGAGCTAAAGTTGCGTAAAGAACCGGACAAATGTGGCCGTTTGAAAGAATTAACCGGTCCCGTTCTTCCCACTTAGGATTTTTAGGGTCGTAACTCATTACTTCACCAAAATAAAGCGAAGTAAAAACATCCGCCATTCCCAAAGGTCCCGCAGAATGCCCGCTCCCCGCTTCAAGAAGCATTTTAATAATATCTTGTCTTATCTCGTTAGCCTTGTTTTGGAGATCTTGCATACGAACCTATCTTTTTCCTTCTTTCAATTTAATCTGTTGCATCTTTTTCTCAAACCTCTTTATCGTTGGCAAGACGTCCTCACGCTTGGTAATAATTTTAAATACGCTCATTTCCTTCTCGTCAATATTTAAATTTCTTCTTAAAACCTCGGTTATTTCTTTCCAAAATTCGCCATATAAAATAAACGGTTTGTGATGTCCTAGATAAAGTTTTGCCAAAACCCAGGCAGTTCCCAGCTCGCTAATTGTTCCCGTTCCTCCTTTAAAGATGATATAGAAATCTCCATGCTCG